>CAZLIR010000179.1:3674-5204 GCA_964559635.1 uncultured Enterobacterales bacterium | reverse complement strand
CGATAATGCCATTGAGGTTGCAATCATGGGCGCGTTTTAATGACTCTAGGTCGGATAGTTTTTGAATACCACCATTGGCAATAATCGGTACTTCAACCTGTTTAGCCAAAGCACAGCAGACATTAATATTATCATGACCGACATGACCTTCATCTGGGATGTCAGTAAGCACTATTCCCTGTACACCTTCATCATCAAACTCTTTGGCTAACTCGACTAGGTCATGATTGCTTTTATGACCTTTAAAACGAACTTCACCATCGTGGCTATCGAGAGCCACCATAATAGAGCCGGCATATTCGACACACATATCAATGACAAAGTGGGGACGGTTAATGGCTTTTGAATTGAGGACTAGGTAACGCACACCAGCATCAAGCCAGATCATGATGTCTTCTTCACGACTAATGCCTCCGACCTCTATTTCCAGATCGGGATACTCATCATGAATTTTACGAATGATGTGGGTATTGACCGGCTGCTTGGATAACACAGCATCGACATCGACAATATGTATGCGCTTGCAACCCGCTTCCATCCAAGGCGCTAGGGTAGCAAGAGGATCTTCGCTGATAATTTGTTTGCCGTCTTCAGTGCGCTCGGTATGCACACTATGACCGCCTTTTAATTCCATCACGGGGATTAGCAACATGATGCAATTACTCCAAATAAGTTACCTACCGCTAGTGTAGGCAAAAGGCGATAAAAAGAAAACGAATTGTGCGAGGGCTTAGTGTCTACTAAACCCTATGTTGCAGCGCACAATAAAGCCGTAAATAGCGGCTCTGGTGTGTTGGTTTAAAGTGCTTTAAGAATGTTCTCGACAGTCTCTTTTGCATCACCGAATAGCATCTTGGAATTGTCCTTAAAAAACAACGGGTTCTGGACGCCGGCGTAGCCAGGATTCATGGAGCGCTTAAAAACAATCACATCTTTAGCATTCCAAACCTCCAATACCGGCATGCCAGCAATCGGTGAGCCGGGATCATCCTGAGCAGACGGGTTCACAGTATCGTTGGCACCGATCACGAGTACGGTATCGGTTTCTGGGAAGTCGTCGTTGATCTCATCCATCTCCAACACAATGTCATAGGGCACCTTAGCTTCAGCTAGAAGCACATTCATATGGCCGGGCAAGCGTCCCGCGACAGGATGAACCGCGAAGCGCACTTCGACTCCGGCTTCCTGAAGCTTGCGGGTGATTTCATACACCGGATATTGCGCCTGAGCCACAGCCATTCCATACCCTGGGGTGATGATGACGCTTGACGAGTTCATGAGCATATCCGCAACCGCTTCTGCCGTGGTCTCTTCATGGGTACCGTAGTCCTGATCACCAGAGGATGTCGCCGTGTTGTCACCAAATCCACCGGCAATTACGCTGATGAATGAGCGGTTCATAGCTTTACACATGATGTAAGACAGAATGGCACCGGATGAGCCAACCAAGGCACCGGTAACGATTAACAGGTCATTCGATAGCATGAATCCAGCCGCCGCTGCCGCCCAGCCCGAGTAGGAGTTGAGCAT
>CAZLIR010000179.1:0-3574 GCA_964559635.1 uncultured Enterobacterales bacterium | reverse complement strand
GAGCCGGTGAAGGTAATCGCACCAATGTAGATACCCAAATAAATCTCAGTTAAATGGATATTGAGCATGGCACCCGATAATTCAGCATGATCGAGGTAGCTGTTGTATCCGACAAAAACCGCTGCCAGACCAACGAAGCTATGGAGAATGGCGACCAGTTCCGGCATCTCGGTCATTTCAACTTTCAGTGCCAGACGTAAGCCAATCAAGCCACCGATGGCCATGGCAATGGCGATCGACAGATAGGTCTGCGACTCCAAACCCTCGGGAATGATGTCTCGTTGACTAAATCCGCCAACAACCATGAAGATGGTGGCGACGAGTGCGATGACCATACCAATGGCACCATAGATATTACCCATCTTGGCGGATTCTTGTTTCGATAACCCTGCGAGTGCCAGAATGAACAGAACGGCAGAGACGAGATATGCGGCAGTAATGATTCCTTGTAACATAACGCTCTCCTACTTTCTGAACATCTTTAACATGCGTTGCGTGACCACGAAGCCACCGACGATGTTAATGGTTGCAATCAGCGTGGCGAAAACCGCCATGCCCCAAACCCAGGTATTCTCTGAGCTGACTTGTAACAAGGCACCCACGATGATGATGCCGCTAATGGCATTCGTGACACTCATGAGCGGCGTATGCAGTGCATGGGTGACATTCCACACCACGTGGTAACCGACAAAACAGGCCAAAACAAATACGGTAAAGTGGGCTAAAAAGTCCGGCGGTGCGACACTGGCTAGCCAACCAAATAGGCCGGCTCCGACGACCATAGCAATATGGCGACCTCTGGTAGAGGGCTCTTTTTCCTCTTCCGGCTCTGCCACCGGTGCGGCTGGCGCAGGTGGGGGAGCGGCTGATACCTTAATTGGCGGTGGTGGCCAGGTGATTTCTCCGGCCTTGACGATGGTCATTCCTCGCAAGACTTCATCTTCAAAGTTAATGTCAATCGTGCCGTCCTTATTAGGGCATAACAATTTCATCAGATTCACGAGGTTGGTACTGTACAGTGTGGTTGATTGCTGTGGCAGACGCGAGGGTAAGTCTTCGTAGCCAATGATGGTGACATCATGCTTAACCACTTTCTGACCAGGCTCGGTCAATTCGCAGTTACCACCACCACCGGCGGCCAAATCAACAATAATGCTTCCGGGAGCCATGGCTTGTACCATCTCCGCGGTGATTAATTTCGGTGCCGGCCGGCCCGGGATCATGGCAGTTGTTATTATGATATCCACTTCTTTGGCTTGTTCCATAAACAACGCCATTTCAGCTTCAATAAAGGCTTTACTCATTTCCTTGGCATAGCCATCACTACTATCCGTCTCTTCCTCAAAATCTAACTCGAGGAATGTTCCGCCCATACTCTCAATTTGTTCTTTAACTTCAGGACGGGTATCGAATGCCCGCACAATGGCACCCAGGCTACCGGCGGCACCAATAGCAGCAAGTCCAGCAACACCGGCACCAATAATCATGACCTTGGCAGGGGGTATCTTGCCAGCCGCAGTAATTTGGCCGCCAAATATTCGACCAAATTCATGACTGGCCTCAACCACGGCACGATAGCCGGCGATGTTGGCCATGGAACTCAGAGCATCGAGCGCCTGTGCTCGGGAAATTCTAGGCACCGCGTCCATTGCCATGACATTAATGTTAGCTTGTTTGGCTTGCTCTGTTAACTCAGCATTCTGCGCAGGTGCGAAGAAGCTCACTAGGGTCGCGCCTGAGCGCATCATGGTTAACTCATCTGGCGTTGGCGCATTGAGTTTCAGTACCAAGTCGGATTGCCACACTGAGTTGCTGTCGGTAATTTCTGCCCCGGCTTCAGTGAAAGCCGAGTCGCTAAATTTCGCATATTCTCCGGCGTTCGACTCAATACAAATATCAAAACCCATTTTGATGAGTGCTTGAACAGATTTAGGTGAGGCAGCCAGACGTTTTTCGCCTGCCAGTGTTTCCTTAGGTATACCAATTTTCATGCTGAAGCTCCGATGTTATTATTAGCACAAGCGAACATGCTTTTGTTTATTAGTCATTGTTTAGCCTAGTCTACGGTATTTGGCGGCAATGGACAAAATTTATACTAGGTGTCGCAGAATTGATATTCATAACCCTTTGTTAAACAATAAATTCATCCTATACTCAAGTATGTCTAACCCAGAGGAACCGAGATAGCTAATGGCTGATCAATACAATGAAATTGAACTTAAGGACGATACCGTATTATCGAGCAGTCAGGTTGCGGCACTTCTAAGAGTTTCTGTAGTCACAGTAGAAATGTGGGCTCGTAATAATATTTTACAGGGCACCAAAACCAGTGATGGTCAGTTTCGTTATAAGTATGGCGATATTGTCAAACACGCAGAAAAACATAACATCTCTCTAGATGGTGACTTGTATAGAATCACCAAGGTGTTAATCGTTGACGATGATTCGTTCGTCGCCGATTTTCTCAAGGATTTTCTGGAGTCACGAGAAGTGGTGTATGAAGTGCGCCGCACAGGCATTAGTTTTATGGCCGACAGATTAATGCGCAAGTTTCGTCCTCACGTAATGATCGTTGATCTAAGAATGCCGGGCATGAATGGCATCGAATTGTGTGAAACCTTTAGTTCCCAAATCAATGAGGGACTTCGTGTCATCGGTATCAGTGGTTTTTGGAACGAAGAAGATAAGGAAGCATTCTTAAATGCCGGTGGCGAAATATGCCTCAACAAGCCGCTCGATATCAAGCGACTTACTCAGGTTTTGGAAGACGGACGTCAGTTCGGCGAAGGCTATAGCTTAAAGGTAAATCTCGAGGAAATAGATTAACTGCATCAACAGCCCGCTTTGACTAGATCGTGGTACGTTTGTAATCTCGGTACTCAGGCAACCAGAAGTTTCGCTCAACTAACTCAGCAATCCGACCCTCACTCACCGGTGCTGCAAGGCCATCAGCAATCGCTTGCTTGGCAACCGCGATAGCAATCGTTTTACTCACCTCATGAATGGCGCTGATCGATGGTAGCAGTTTAGCGTTAGAATCCTGAATTCTCGGCGAGCAACTGGCTAGCGCCTCACTGGCGGCCATGAACATGGCATCATTAATTTGAGATGCTTTAACAGCTATCACACCCAAACCGAGCCCCGGAAAGATATAGGCATTATTACACTGGGCAATAGCATAGGTATTACCGTCATACGCAACATCATCAAATGGACTGCCTGTCGCGACGATGGCTTTGCCTTTTGACCAAGTGATCACATCCTCAGGTAATGCCTCACATTTAGAGGTGGGGTTCGACAGTGGCAGCACGATAGGTGTGTCAGTGTAAGTGAGCATGTATTCAACCATCTCTTGAGTGAAAATATTTGGCTGTCCTGATACACCAATAATGATGGTTGGTTTTACTTCTTTCACGACATTTTCAAGTGAATAGTCTGCGGCATTTTGCCAGTGTGCAATGGCATCCGGCGATTTGGCAAAACTGGCCTGAAAATCCTTTAACCGATCACTCTCAGTATGCACGAGGCCGGTGCTGTTAGTCAGGTAAATTGCGTCATATGCGGCACTTTGATC
>CAZLIR010000178.1:0-5207 GCA_964559635.1 uncultured Enterobacterales bacterium | reverse complement strand
GGATCAGATCTTGGAATGTTTGCGGTGTTTGCTTCGCCACAGGTAAATCTCGTTAATATACAAAGCGCCAGATTATACCGCGATAATTATTGAACATATAGTTTTGCCGTCATGAAAACCAGCAAATACGCGCCTTAAGCCTAATTGCGACGCAAATTCTGTCGGATTGTTAAAGCCAGGTTTATGACCCCACCAACTGTCACCAGAATTGCACCGATGAGAAATAGCTGTAAGTTTAGGGTTTGGTCCACCAAACGCCAGGCAAAATAGCGGTCTAACACCATCATCACTACAACGGGCACGCCGATCAAATAGAGAAAAGAGGTGCTTATGTGAGGCTTGCCAAAAGTAAATCGCATTGAACAAAGGGTCTGGGTTAAGATATCGCTATTATAACCAACCGAAGTTATGAATATGCAAGTAACCGAGCTGTGGCAATATCCAATCAAGTCGTGCAAAGGCAATCCAATGCAGTCAGCTGAAGTTCAGCCAGAGGGGTTTTTAGGTGATCGCCGTTATCAATGGGTGTTAGACAATGGCCGCTTCGTTACCCAAAGAGAGTTTCCACAATTGGCATTGCTGCACGCGGCATACGACGACTCTCTTTTGTTGATTACCCATGAGCAGCGATCGTGGTCTATCTCTCCTGACGAATTCACCACCAAACGATCGGTAACCATTTGGAACGATGTGGTAGAAGCCGACGCCTACACTGGCAGCATTAATAACGAAGTTTCACAGCTCGTAGGCATCCCTATGTCACTGGTGCGCATGCCCGAAAAAGCACGACCAATAAGCGATAACTGTGCCGAAGGGCATGTGTCGTTTGCTGACGGCCTACCCTATTTGATCACTAACATGCAGTCATTAGCAGAACTGAACGGTCGACTAGAAAACCCCGTCACGATGGCTCACTTTCGCGCTAACATCATTGTTGATGGTGAGGTGGCTTATGAGGAAGATCATTGGCAAAGAGTTCGAATAGGTGACGTAATCTTTCGCGCAGTAAAGCCCTGTGCTCGCTGTGTGATGACTACCATCGATCCGCTGACAGCTCAAAAAGACGCGGCAGCAGAACCGCTTAAAACCCTATCAACCTATCGCATGTCGACACCGGGAAAGATCATTTTTGGTATGAACATGGTTGCTGAAGGATCTGGTGTCGTCAGAGTCGGAGATGAGCTAACGCTGTTGTAAGTGACTAGATATAAAAATCCCCGATAGAAAATCTATCAGGGATCATGAGGGATAGAGAAGATTAGATTGAGATTTACTGCTTCTTCATCTTACGTCGTAACTCTTTCGCTTTACGCTTAACTTTCTTATGCGCTAGACGGTCAATAACCTTTTGTTGTTCGTCATCTAATACATTATAAAGGTCGGTAAATATGACTAGACGTTGCTTGGCATTAGCTAGTTGTTGCTCCAAGCGATCAACGTTCTTTTGCGCCAATTCTAAACTCGTTGGTGGCGCCTGCTTGTTCATGCGTCGTTGTTGCATATCAGCCATCATCGAATGACGCTGTGATTGCTCGTTCAGCATATAAGCTTCGTAGTCATTCCAAGCAGCGATTTGATCTTCCCGAAGAGCTAATGCGGTTTCAAGCTTTGATAAACGTTCTTGTGCAGCAAGCTTAGCTTTTTGAGCACGAAGCTCCAGCACTTCAGCGCGTTTTTCAGGATCTGCTTTTGATTTTGCATCAACCGTTCCGTACATTAATGATGAAACGAACAATATCCCTATGAGTGTGCGACTAGTAATACTTAACATATGATTTCTCCGTAGATTGAATGTCTTACACCCTATATAACGAAGCCACTTCAACTTGGTTGACATAACTTAGCTAAAAAATTTAAACACGCTCCACGATTGTCGAAATACCCTGTCCAAAACCAATACACATGGTCGCGAGACCGACGTTGGCATTCTCAGATTGCATCAAGTGCACCAATGCGCCAGTGATCCGCGCGCCCGAGCATCCAAGTGGATGACCTAAGGCAATAGCACCACCGTTTAGGTTGACCTTGTCTTCATAAGAGTCGCTCAAGCCCAAGCCCTTTAGCACAGCGAGCGCCTGTGCGCCAAAGGCTTCATTGAGCTCAAATAAATCAATATCAGCCATGGTCATGCCGGCACGCTTTAATGCTTTTTCGGTTGCAGGTACGGGGCCATAACCCATAATGGCGGGATCACAGCCAGCAACAGCCATGGATCGAATTCGCGCCATAGGCGTTAATCCGAGTTCACTAGCGCGATCTTCAGACATCAGCAAAATGGCCGAAGCACCATCTGATAGCGCAGATGACGAGCCCGCGGTAACCGTGCCATTGACCGGGTCGAATACAGGACGCAAACCAGACAACGATTCCATGTTCGTTTCAGGGCGGATTACCTCGTCAAAGTCAAAACTTGTCAAACTGCCGGTGGCATCGTGACCAGCGGTTGGAATAATTTGTGATTTAAAGGCACCAGAAACCGTGGCCTGGTGGGCACGCTGATGAGAACGCATAGCGAACTCATCCTGTTGCTCGCGGGTGATTTTATGCTGTCTTGCCAGCATCTCTGCTGTTAAACCCATCATGCCAGAAGCTTTGGCGGCATTTTTACTAATGGCGGGGTTTAGGTCGATACCATGCATCATGGGTACATGGCCCATATGCTCAACACCACCAATAATATACACATCACCCTGATCCAACATAATGCCTTTGGCGGCATCATGAAGTGCCTGCATAGATGAACCACACAAACGATTGACGGTTGCTGCGCCGACTGTTTTCGGCAGTTGGCTTCGAAGTGACGCCATGCGCGCTACATTCATACCCTGTTCAAGGGTTTGATTTACACAACCCCAAATAACATCTTCTACTTCGGCCGGATCTACCGCAGAGTTACGCTCTAATAAGGCATCGATCAGATGCGCTGATAATTCTTCCGCTCGTACATTGCGAAACATACCGCCCTTGCTACGTCCCATCGGAGTGCGAACAGCGTCAACAATAACTACAGATTTCATAATTTCTCTCCTAATGGTTACGCTGGGTAATAACCCTGGTTGTTTGCTGCCATCTCACGCATTTTGTCAGTGACTTCATAAGCAGGACCAAGATCCTTGTACTGATCAGCCATCGCGCAGAAGTTAGCAAGACCTACTTCAGATGCATGACGTAATGCACCCCCTAAATAAGGAGGGAAACCAATACCGTAAATTAGACCCATATCAAGCTCAGCCGGTGAGTTAACAATGCCATCTTCAAAACAACGAATTGATTCAATGATCATAGGAATCATAAGGCGTTGAATAATGGTTTGCTTGTCGAACTCTTGTGGTGTGGCAAATGAAGCAACCATTTCAGCCGCCTTTTCTGACGGTACCTTAGTTGGCTTGCCGCGCTTATCTTTGCCATAGGTGTAAAAACCAGCACCTGATTTTTGACCGTACATGCCTGCTTCAAATAGGTGGGTGACAATATCATTTTCAATTGGCGCCATTCGATCAGGGAAACCCTCACTCATGACTGCTGCCGCATGATGACCTGTGTCCATACCAACAACATCCAGTAAGTAGGCGGGACCCATTGGCCAACCAAAGCCTTCAATTACCTTATCGACAGCCAGATAGTTCGCACCGTCACGGATCAATAAACTAAATGCTTTGAAGTATGGAAACAGAACGCGATTAACTAAAAAGCCAGGGCAGTCATTCACAACAATGGGTGATTTGCCCATGGCCGCAGCATAGGCAACGGTTTTAGCAATGGTTTCGTCTGAGGTTTTCTCGCCACGAATAACTTCAACCAATTTCATTTTATGCACAGGGTTGAAGAAGTGCATGCCACAGAACTGTTCTGGACGCTTGAGGTTTTGCGCCAACAAGTTAACTGAGATAGTTGAGGTGTTGGTCGTTAAAATAGCATCTTCAGAAATTGCAGCTTCGGTTTCTTGTAACACAGCATCTTTAATCTTTGGGTTTTCAACAACTGCTTCTACGACAAGATCGGCATCAGCTATATCAGCTAGATTTAGTGTTGGCTTAATCTTCGAAAGTGTATCAGCCATTTTCTCCGTCGTGACTTTTCCAATTTTGATGCCTTTGTTCAAAATGCCCGATGCTGTTTTGATACCTAAATCTAACGCCTCTTGGTTGATGTCCTTCATGACCACAGGAATATTCTTAACGGCTGACTGGTATGCAATACCGCCACCCATGATTCCGGCACCAAGCACTGCAGCGCTCGCAACTGGATCAGTCACTGACTTGCTCGCTTTCTTAGCCACTTTCTTGAGGTACTGATCGTTTAGGAATAAACCGATAAGTGATGTGGCAACCGATGTTTTGGCTAACTTAGCAAAGGCAGCGCCCTCGATAGGAAGTGCCTGATCGCGACCAAACAAGGCGCTTTGCTCCATGACATCAATGGCGACCATCGGTGCAGGATAATGCTTACCGGCTTTCGGATAAACGCTTGCACGACACGTTGAGAAACTCATAATCGCTTCATTGGTATTGAGCATTAATGGTGAGGTCTTTTCTTTTCTGCGAGCTTGCCAATCTAGTTTACCATCAATCGCAGCTTTTAATGTGGTTAGTGCGCTAGTTAGTAAGTCTTCACTTGCGCTTACTGAATCTAAAACACCTGCTTTTAATGCAGCATCTGCTTTGTAATGCTTGCCTGTTGCAATCCACTCAACGGCATTATCAACACCAATTAAACGCGGCAAACGAGTTGTTCCACCAAACCCTGGAATTAGGCCTAACTTGGTTTCCGGTACACCCACCACGGCATCTGTTGAGCCAGCACGATAGTCACAAGAGAGACACATCTCTAGACCACCGCCAAGCGCAATCCCATTGACGGCAACAATAGTTGGCACAGGTAAATCTTCAAATCCACTAAATATCGCATTTGCTTCAGCAACCCACTCGGCGATTTGCGCTTCATCATTTTTAAACATGCCAAGGAATTCGGTGATGTCTGCACCAACGATAAAGACAGGCTTATTGCTTGTGACCACAACCCCTTTCAAATCAGGTGTATCATTTAAGATACCAACGAGTGTTTCGAACTCGCTCAGGGTGTTGCGATCAAATTTATTGACAGAATCTTGTTGTGAGTCGAAGCAGAAGTTGGCAATACCATCTTCAAGCATCTCACAGCGGATAGACTGGCCTTCAAATAACATGGTTCACTCCGGAGTGTTAGAT
>CAZLIR010000177.1:0-5304 GCA_964559635.1 uncultured Enterobacterales bacterium | reverse complement strand
AATAGTGCCCACGTTTACGTGGGGTTTATTACGTTCAAACTTTTCCTTAGACATATCTTTTACCCTTTCGTGCTGTATCTAAAAAATTAAATTAAAATGCATTATCCGCGTGTCGCGATAATGGTTTCTGAAACGCTGTTGGGCGCCTCATCATACTTATCAAATTCCATTGAATAGGTTGCTCGCCCCTGACTGGCGCTGCGCAAATCTGTCGAGTAACCGAACATCTCAGAGAGCGGCACAGTGGCATTAATGACTTTACCTGCCGGGCTCTCTTCCATTCCCTGCACAATGCCACGACGACGATTCAAATCGCCCATGACATCGCCCATATATTCTTCTGGCGTTACTACCTCTACCTTCATCACTGGCTCAAGTAAGGCTGGGTTCGCATCGGTAGCGCCCGCTTTAAAGCCCATTGAGCCGGCTATTTTAAAGGCCATCTCGCTAGAGTCAACATCGTGATAAGAGCCGTCATATAATGTCACTTTGACGTCGATCATAGGATATCCAGCAAGGACACCATTGTTCATTTGCTCTTCAATACCACGGTCGACTGACGAGATAAATTCTTTCGGCACCACACCGCCAACAATCTCGTTGACGAATTCGTAGCCAAAGCCACGCTCTTGCGGCTCCAGTCGTAACCAGACATGACCATACTGACCGCGACCACCGGATTGACGGACAAACTTTCCTTCGGCTTCAACGGTCTTACGCAGACACTCACGGTAGGCTACTTGTGGCTTACCCACGTTTGCTTCCACCTGAAATTCTCGCTTCATACGGTCGATAATAATATCCAGGTGCAATTCACCCATTCCGGAAATAATGGTCTGGCCGGTCTCTTCGTCAGTTTCGACGTGGAATGACGGATCTTCTTGCGCCAACTTACCTAGCGCAACACCCATCTTTTCCTGATCGGCTTTAGTTCGCGGCTCAACTGCAATCGAAATCACCGGATCGGGGAATTCCATACGCTCAAGAACCACAGGGTTGCTTGGGTCACAGAAGGTATCACCGGTGGTGATATCTTTTAGCGCCACAGTGGCAGCAATATCACCCGCAAGTACTTCTTTAATTTCCTCACGCGAGTTGGCATGCATTTGAACAATACGACCGACACGCTCTTTCTTGCCCTTGGTCGAGTTCATGATCGTATCGCCAGTTTTCATTACACCAGAGTAAACTCGGAAGAACGTTAGCGTGCCAACAAATGGATCGGTTGCGATTTTAAATGCCAGAGCCGAGAATGGTTCCTTGTCATCTGAATGACGTTCAACCTCGTCCTCTGAATCCGGTAAGTGGCCCTTGATAGCGGGGACATCAATTGGCGATGGCATGTATTCAATAACGGCATCTAGAACCGCTTGCACGCCCTTGTTCTTAAAGGCAGAACCACAGGTCGCCAGCACTATCTCGTTGGCAAGTGTGCGCGTTCTGAGACCTGATTTGATCTGCTCCTCGGTCAACTCACCTTCTTCTAGGTAAGCATCCATTAATTCTTCATTCGCCTCAGCGGCAGCTTCAATCATCGCTTCACGGTATTCTGTTGCCTGATCCATCAACTCATCTGGAATATCACGATACTCAAAGGTCGCACCGAGGTCTTCTTTGTTCCAGTAAATGGCTTTGAACTTAATCAGGTCGATCACACCTTCAAAGGTCTCTTCCTCGCCGATGGATAACTGAATAGGTACTGCATTAGCACCGAGTCGATCTTTGATTTGCTCTACCACACGCAGGAAGTTAGCGCCCTGACGATCCATCTTGTTGACGAATACCATTCGCGGTACGCCATAACGGTCCGCCTGACGCCATACAGTCTCTGACTGTGGTTCTACACCCGAAGTTCCACAGAACACCACCACGGCACCATCGAGCACACGTAATGAACGTTCCACCTCAATGGTGAAGTCTACGTGTCCTGGGGTGTCAATGATATTGATTCGGTGTTCATCAAAATGAGCAGCCATGCCACTCCAGAAAGTGGTCGTTGCAGCCGAGGTGATAGTAATCCCTCGTTCCTGCTCCTGCTCCATCCAGTCCATAGTGGCTGCGCCATCATGAACCTCACCGATTTTGTGGGAAATTCCGGTATAAAAAAGGATCCGCTCGGTGGTCGTCGTCTTACCCGCGTCAACGTGGGCAACAATACCCAGGTTACGATATCGAGTTATGGGTGTCTTACGACTCACCTTAGGATCCTGATTTTCTGGCTAGTATGAGAGGCAATTAAGTGCGTTATTGCTACCAGCGGTAGTGTGAGAACGCCTTGTTTGCTTCAGCCATCTTGTGTACATCTTCACGCTTCTTTACTGCGGCACCACGGTTTTCTACCGCGTCAATCATTTCACCAGCTAGACGCTGACGCATTGACTTCTCACCACGCTTGCGTGCGTACTCTACTAACCAACGCATGGCTAGTGCACTCTGACGAGCAGGACGAACTTCAACAGGTACCTGATAAGTCGAACCACCCACACGACGAGACTTTACCTCGACTGATGGACGGATGTTATCCAGTGCTTGCTCGAAAACGTCCAGGGCTTCGCCTGATTTTTTGTCTGCAACGATATCCAGAGCACCATATACGATACGCTCTGCAACGGATTTCTTACCGTCTACCATTACAACATTGATGAATTTAGCTAAGGTTTGGCTACCAAATTTTGGATCTGGCAGAACTTCGCGTTTTGCAACGACTCTTCTTCTTGGCATGATTCTCTTCCTATGTGTTCGCTTCAGGTACAGCCCAGAATGTCTATCTGGCCTTACTCACATGAAACGAAGAGTTAAAAATAAATTGTTAATTACTCTGTCGTATAAAATAGTTCAGAGTGGTCTATTAAGACTTAGGACGCTTCGCGCCATACTTCGAACGACCTTGACGGCGATCAGAAACACCTGATGTATCCAGTGCACCACGAACTGTGTGGTAACGGACACCCGGCAAGTCTTTTACACGACCGCCGCGAATAAGAACAACTGAGTGCTCTTGCAGGTTATGACCTTCACCACCAATGTATGAAGTGACTTCATAACCATTGGTTAAGCGAACACGAGCAACTTTACGTAATGCTGAGTTCGGCTTCTTAGGTGTCGTAGTATATACACGAGTACAAACGCCACGCTTTTGAGGACACGCCTCAAGTGCTGGTACGTTAGTCTTTTTAATGACCTTTTTACGCCCTTTACGGGCCAACTGGTTAATAGTTGCCATTAGTTAATAAAGCTCCAAATGTATATGCTGTTTTGCATTACCCCTAATCATGGGGTGGCGCATTCTAAATAGCCACAGGACTTATGTCAAGGGCTATTTTACAAGGGACATAGCCATATCGGCGCTGTCCCCTATTCTTTTGACTGACTGAAATTATTCAGCGTCAGGCTTGTTATCCTGAGCTTCCTGAACTTCAGCAGCTAATGCCGCAGTCAGTGCATCGAGATCCGACTCAGCTGATGCCGTATCGTCTCCCTCAGAAGCACTTAATGCCGCACTCAATGCTTCTTCGGCTTCAGAAGCACTAATAGTGACTTCTTCTTCCATTTCCGCCGCTTCGTGACGCTTCTGGTGGTATGACAAACCAGTACCTGCTGGTACCAGACGTCCCACAATTACGTTTTCTTTCAGACCGCGTAAGTTGTCTTCACGTCCGCTGATAGCAGCTTCAGTAAGTACGCGTGTGGTCTCCTGGAACGACGCCGCTGAGATAAATGATTCAGTGGCAAGCGATGCCTTGGTAATACCCATCAGCTGACGCTCGAATCGAACCGGTTCTTTATCGTTAGATTCCAACTTGTCGTTGATATCCAGTACACGGTGGTACTCAGCTTGCTCACCTTTAAGTAGGTCTGAATCACCTGAATCAGTGATAATACACTTACGTAGCATCTGTCGGATAATGACCTCAATGTGCTTGTCATTGATCTTTACACCCTGCAGGCGGTAAACATCCTGTACTTCGTTCACAATGTAGTTTGCCAGAGCAACCACACCCTTCAGACGTAGGATGTCATGAGCATTGTCAGCACCTTCTGATACAACCTCACCCTTCTCAACCTTCTCACCTTCGAACACGCTCAAGTGACGCCATTTAGGAATTAGTTCTTCGTAATGATCGCCTTCGTTTGGTGTAATCACCAGACGACGCTTTCCTTTGGTTTCTTTACCGAATGAAACCGTACCCGAGATTTCAGCAAGAATTGCAGCATCTTTCGGCTTACGAGCTTCGAATAAGTCAGCAACGCGTGGCAGACCACCGGTAATATCCTTAGTCTTCGCACTTTCCTGTGGAATCAATGCGAGTGAGTCACCGGCATCAACCTT
Organism: uncultured Enterobacterales bacterium; assembly: GCA_964559635.1. Classification (GTDB taxonomy): domain Bacteria; phylum Pseudomonadota; class Gammaproteobacteria; order Enterobacterales; genus CAXRAF01. Next base: position 974 of record CAZLIR010000177.1, on the reverse strand, counting down.
GGCACCATCTTCCATCTCAATACGCGCACCCACTGGTAGCATGTATTGTGCTGGGATATCAGTACCTTCGATGCAAAGCTCCTTACCGCGACCATCAACAAGTTTGATGCTTGCACGTAAGTCAGAACCTTTGGTACCACGAGTTGTCTTCTGCTCAGTCACCTCGATACTTGTCAGACCAGTAATATCATCAACCTTACGCTCGATGTTTACGCCTTCAACCATATCGATGAATTTAGCTTTACCCTTCACTTCAGTGATGATTGGGTGTGTATGTGGATCCCACTGGGCAACCACTTCACCAGCTTTTACTGCATCACCTGAGTTCTTGCTCAAAATGGCACCGTAAGGAACCTTGTAGCGTTCTTTCTGGTGTCCATGCTCATCAGCAATCGAAAGTGCCGCTGAGCGAGATACAACAACCCATGACTTCTTATCGCTCTTCTGAACAACTTTAGCGTTCTCAAGCGTAATCGTACCGGTTGTCTTAATTTGAATATGGTTTTCAGCTGACTGTCTTGATGCCGCACCACCAATGTGGAAGGTACGCATCGTTAACTGTGTGCCCGGCTCACCAATTGACTGTGCTGCAATAACACCTACTGCCTCACCTTGGTTCACCTTATGACCACGAGCCAAGTCACGACCGTAACAGGCCGCACATACACCAAAGCGTGTTTCACAGGTAATTGCAGAGCGCACCAACATACGGTCGATACTGTTAGCTTCGATAATCTTGACCCAGTCTTCGTCGATTAATGTACCTGCCTCGATCAGTACTTCATCAGTACCTGGCTTGTATACATCTTCGTTTACCACACGACCAAGAACACGCTCATGTAGCGGCTCAACAACATCACCACCTTCAATGAGCGGCTTCATTTCCAGACCGTTTTCAGTGCCACAATCGTGCTCTGTAACAACAACGTCTTGAGATACGTCAACCAGACGACGTGTTAGGTAACCAGAGTTCG
>CAZLIR010000176.1:0-5312 GCA_964559635.1 uncultured Enterobacterales bacterium | reverse complement strand
CATTCTTATATAGATCGCTTACAAGTTTCTACTGACATGAAAGCGCTGATCTTGGTTCTTCTTAAAATTCATTGTACTATAGTGTCAATCAATGACGTATATTTGAAAGATGAACGAAATAGCTGAACTAGCAGAACTTCAGGAAAATGCCCAGAAAGCCACCAGCCTCCTGAAGGTTATGGCGAATGAGTGGCGTCTTCTGATCCTGTGTCATCTGGCCCAGGAAGAGCATAATGTGAGTGACTTAGAAGACAAACTGGGACTCAGTCAATCAGCCTTATCACAACACCTTGCCCTGCTTCGTAGTAAGAAATTGGTTAAAACTCGTCGCAGTGCGCAGTCAATCATCTATTCTCTCGATAGTGATGATGTCAAAGCACTCATGGAAACACTTTACGAACGTTTCTGCGCCTGACCACTGCTATAAATCCGTATCAATCGCACGACCGGTGATGGTTAAAGTCACCTTATCACCCTTTCGCCGCCCGGGATTTCTCCGGCGTTCAATGGTTTTACCATGCTCGGTGACATTTAGAGCACGGCTATTCGCTTGAAAATCTTCTATTGGCGCCCTTCGGTCTCCCTTTCTGCGATCGGGCATCGCGGAGGTCCAGACGACTTTGTCATTATTAGCGGTATCTGACATGCAATTATTCGTACTCAATGTAATGATTAACTACTATACTAGCCAGAAAGACAGATGCCTAGTGCACGAGATCTGATTCTCTGATGATATTAGTAAATGGCTCCAAGAACATTTTTGTTATGTGTTCTTAACTAAAGAGTATAGTAGTAAAAAATAATCATGTGATCAGGTGCGATTACTGATAGGATTTAAGGATGAGTCAAGCAAACAAACAAACCTGGCACGATCAGGATTTAGGTCGACGAGAACTGCATCGTGAAAATAAGCGTCTGCAGCAAAAGCTTGATGAATTGATGGGGTCGATAAGTCAATATCGCGCCACACAAACCAAATATGAATCTTTTGAGCTTGCTCTCTTAGAGAGCGAATCATTTTATGACGTCATCGATGGTCTACTTAATCGCCTGCGGATAGATTTTAAACTCGATGCCATCAAACTAAATCTTTTTGATCCAGATGGTATTGCTCGTGAACTTCTAATGGGCAAACACACGGATTTCAGATCGTTAACATTAGTCGAAAATTATCAGCATATGACCCTGATAATCCGTGAACTCCAGGCAAAGCGACTATTCCCCGGTGGGGCTATTGGTCACATGCGACCACAATTGACAACCGAGCAAGAAGCCATTAAGAGCATGGAATTTCATGCCAATGGTATTCGTTCAATGGCTTTTTTACCGCTTATCCGTGATCACCTGTTGATTGGTTATCTGGTATTAGGTAGTCAGTCAGAGCGTCGTTTTAATCCAAACTTAGCGATTGACCTGCTCAGTCATCTAGCCGCAGTGACATCGGTGTGCATAGAGAACTCACTTAGTCGTGAACAACTGCGACAACTGAGTCAAATAGACATGCTTACCCGGGTTAAAAATAGACGTGCCTTTGATACAGCCCTGCGCAAAGAAATCGCACGGGCGCAACGCCATGCCAACAGCCTCTCATGCCTTTATGTCGATCTGGATCATTTCAAGCAAATTAATGACTCCTATGGTCATGCTACGGGTGATCGGGTACTTAAATCAGTCGCACAGTCGGTTCAGGATATGCTCCGAGAGTCCGACACCATGGCTCGAATTGGCGGTGAGGAATTTACCGTTTTATTACCGAATACCGGAGCGAATGGTAGTGCGGATATTGCCGAGCGGATCCGCGCCAGAGTGGAATCACTGGAAGTACCGGATGATCAGGGTATGGTGGTTAAGCTGACTACCTCTATTGGCTATACCTGTTGGAGTCCGGGCATGATAGCCAATGAGACCATAGATGATGTGCATCGACGGCTGATGGGTAATGCCGACAAGGCGGTATACAACGCCAAAGAGCATGGCAGAAATCGGGTAGAAAACCTGCCCTACGCCACACTTCGAGATGATAGGTCTGCCGATGGATGGGATTAGCTGTTCGCGACCTTAAAACCTAATTGTTTCAGTGTTTTTAGGGCGCCATCTGGTGCTGATACCTCATCAATACGGTGGGCTGAGCATTCCCTGCGAATTTTGTAGCCTCTTCTAAGCCGATCATAGTGCGCAGTCATGTCCTTATCTAAGCCGGCACGAAGTGCCTTATCATCATCACGCAGGTCATACACTTTCCACACAGCGGATGCCATTGCCGCCATATAACTCAACTCCTGTTGCAGTTTGATCATATCCTTTGGATGGTTGTCACTGAGTAGCGCCATAACATCAAGGTCAAAATCCAATGCAAAATGCTTACAAAATGCCTCATACAGCATAATCGTGCCACGAACTTTACCCTCATAACTGTGGCCCGCTATGTGTGGTGTCCCGATTAGACTGGCTTGTAGTAGATCAGCACTGATGTGTGGCTCATTCTCCCAGACATCATTAATCGCCTGACATTCAGGGTTATCAGTCAGCCACTGCAATAGATCATCAGTTTTGACGACTGCGCCCCGCGAGGTGTTAATAAAGTACTGAAGTTGTGTCATTTGTGCTAAAAAAGCACTATTAATCATATACTTAGTAGGCCACTCTGATTGACCCGGAAGGGTCAGGGGTACATGGCAACTGAGGATATTACAACTGGCCAACTCATCCAAACCGACATAATCTCGGGTCTGATCAGATGCCGCGAGAATTGGGTCGTATAGGACAAACGGTATGCTGAGGATATCCAGTCGCTCTGCGAGTGCCGAGCCAACATTACCGGCACCGATGATACCGACCTTTGTGTGGCGTAAATCGAGTTGGTACTCGGTGGAAACATGAAACAAGCCACTCAGGACATATTCGGCTACCGCAATCGAATTGCAACCGGGTGCGTTAGCAAAGCCTACATGATTAGCTTTAAGCCAGTCTTCATCGACATGATCCGTGCCAATGGTTGCTGTACCCACAAATTTGATGTCGCTCCCCTCGAGTAATTGCGCATCGACTGGGGTTATGGAGCGAACCAACAGTACGTCTGCATCACGAACCTCTTCAGGGGATAACTCTCGTCCTTGAAAGGTTTTGACGCTGCCGTGCTCTGCGAATAGTTCACGCGCTTTGGGGATATTTTCGTCAGCCAGTATTTTCATACATAATGAGTTGCTAAATCTGGGGTAATGATTCTATCATTTATCTCATGAAGAACAAGCCAATTATCGCAACAGCAGACCTAATTTGGACGGAGCATAAAGCGCCCTATTCAACACGTTTTGATGACATTTACTTCATGCCTGAGAACGGTCTAGAAGAGACTAGACATGTATTTCTCAATGCTAATGAACTCGATCAGCGCTGGCAGTCACTGCAACCTACTGATGCCTTTAATATTTTTGAATGTGGCTTTGGTACTGGACTGAACTTTTTAGCAACAGCGGAGGCTTGGCTAAACGGTCAATATGCTTCATATCTAAACTATACGGCATTTGAAGGCTATCCTTTATCTTCTGTTGAATTGGACAAAGCATTAGAAGCATATTCTTCAAATCTATCACTGATAGAGACATTGAAGTCATTATATATCTCACTACTCGACGGTGAAACAGTTACGATTACAGAAAATATTAGCCTGAGACTGATAATATGTAAGGCATCAGAATTAAGTGCCACGAAGTCTGAGGATATACAATATGATACTGTTTTTATGGATGGCTTTAGCCCTGCAAAGAATCCAGATATGTGGTCATTAGAACTGTGTCAGTGGTTATATGAGCACTGTAAACCTTCAGCTACACTTTCTACCTTTACTGTAGCTGGTTTTGTGAAAAGAAATCTGAAGCAGGCAGGATTTAAAATAGCTAAAGTTCCAGGGTTTAGTAAAAAGCGTGAAATGCTTACTGCCAAAAAATAATCTAGCTAAAACTTCTAGTTAATTATCTATTCTTAAAATGTATCGAGTTGGTAGATAACCTGATCGTCATAGCCAGTAATCACCGGAATGTAGCCACTCAACCGTTTATCAAGCTCTGTATCCCCTGTATCAAGTCGTAATGGTCTTCCATCAAGCTCTTTGAGTTTAGATTTACTCGCCACCACCCAAGTATTTTTCATACCCAAATGCTCAATTACCCGATGACAAATCGTATGATTACCTCGACCGAGTAATATACCTTGTCCACCGATGGGCGTAATAATCAATTTCACAGGTCCATCATGTGATTCAATGAGCGACATGAGCGTATCTTCATTGGCATCTTTCGCCACCAACTCATGGTTTAACACCGCGTCGACGCCAATAAGTGTTCCGTCAAAGCCGAGTTGCTCTTTCAACGCCATGCAAATACGTCCTGAGCCAATAATATATAAAGTATCGTCTTCGATTATCTCCATTAACCAAGCAGCGATATCTTCTTTCACCAGCTCTTCGTTTTCTTTGCCAGCAATTTTGACATTTTGCACATAATGCGCAGTTTCAGGGATTCGCATATCACCATATAAACGTGTGTTAATTGTCCCTTGTCTATACTGCTCTTCATCAATATCTAAAATGTTAGCTGCCGTGAATTGGTATAATTCACCCGCTAGAATTTGCTTAATGACTTCGGCTGCTGCAATTGGCGTGACCGCAAAAACACCCGAATATATTTTGCACCCTGCTGGGATACCTAAACATAACTGCTCATCATCGAGACCATTAAGAACATCACGCGCTGTACCATCGCCACCGGCAAACAACACAATATCGACACCAGCCTCTTGTAGAGCCTTAGTAGTAGCAACCGTGTCTTCAGGAGACGTTGAGCTTTGAGAAGGAGAATAGATAGTCTGATAGTCTAGACCAAGTTCATTCAGCAATGCGCCACCCATAGCACCATCAGCACAATACCAGTCTATATTCGACTGAACCTGTTCTAGTTGTATGAGAGTCTCTTTGACCCGTTGATCGGCAAGAGGAACCGCCCCCATAGATAAGGCTTTCGATTGTATTTCAAGCCCATCTGAACCCTTCAAGCCAACACGTCCACCTATACCTGCAACAGGGTTGATGATAAGTCCTACCTTAAGCATGTTTCAGTTCAGTCTCCGAATTTGACAGTTCTTCAATAGATGGCAATATGCCCTGTCGATACTTGTTAGCGCAGGCTGTCATAAAAAGCTTACCTCTTTGAGGAAGACCCGAATTCTCCCATAAAACAATCTGTTTGTAACAGAGAGTTTGAAAATGTCCCTTCGCTTGCTCCAGTTGTTCCCAGTAAGACCAACCAGACTCATGT
>CAZLIR010000175.1:0-5327 GCA_964559635.1 uncultured Enterobacterales bacterium | reverse complement strand
GTGTTTGCTTTCGTAATTGGTTTTTTAATTACTAAGCTTACCTACGCCCCCAAAGTGACCGAGCTACAGGCTGAATCTGAACGTTTGAACGCCGAACTAGCTGATCTCGAAGCCACTAAAGCGTCATTGAGCGAATCTGAGACAAATTTTCAAAGGGCACAAATAACTCAGGCCGAACTCTCCGCCCAACTCAAAGCAGAGCAGGACAAGGTAGCTCAAACGCGTAATGAACTTGCGCAAGTAAAACAAAAAGCAGAGCAAGATACGCAGCACTTCAACAGCCTCAATGCCGAGCATACCGAGCTTAAAACTACATTAACTGAACGTGAGAAACACTTTGAAAAGCAACTCAAGCATTTGGAAGAGTCGAAAGAGTTACTTACCAAGGAGTTTGAAAATCTGGCGAATAAAATTTTTGCCGAGAAGAGCAAAGCCTTCAGTGACTCTAACTCAGAGCATATCAGCAATCTACTAAAACCGTTTCGTGAGCAAATTGAGGGCTTTCAGAAACGTGTGAATGAGGTTCACGATGCCTCAATCAAAGGCAACTCCGATCTGAATGCTGAGATTAAGAAAGTACTCGATATCGGACTGCAAATGAGCGATGAGGCCAATAGTCTGACCAATGCCCTGCGTGGAGATGCCAAGCAACGTGGTTTGTGGGGCGAGGTGCAGTTGGAAAAAACACTGCAACTGAGTGGTTTACGTGAACATGATCATTATGAGTCTGAAGCAAACTTTAAAACAGAGTCAGGTAAAAATCGCCGCCCGGATTATCTGATTAAATTGCCTGATGAAAAACACATCATCATTGATAGTAAGGTGTCGTTAGTGGCTTATGATAGGGCGGTTAATGCCGAGACTCCGGAAGAGAGCTCTGTGGCGATGACACAACACACGGATGCGGTTAAACGTCATATCGATGAGTTGGCTGATAAAGATTACACCAATCTCATCGGTGTGCATTCCCCGAGTTTTGTGTTGATGTTTATGCCCATTGAGCCGGCCTTTATTGAGGCGATGAAACATAATCGCGACCTGTTTGATTATGGCTACAGCAAGGGCATTGTTTTGGTGTCTCACACCACGCTGATCCCTATACTACGCACCGTATCGAACTTGTGGATGATTGAACGCAGTAATGCCGAGGCGCGCCAAATCAGTGATAAGGCCGGGGAAATATATAACACGGTATGTACCCTGGCTGGCCGTCTGAACAGCCTGGGTGGCACATTAAAAACAGCGACTAACCACTACAATGACACGGTCAGAAGTCTTGTCGGTCAGCAGGGTCTGTATGGCAAAGTAAATAAATTCACTGAACTGTCGAGTCGAATCTCGAAATCGCTACCAGATCTAAGCACACAGGAAGTCGACATAGAGCAGGATCGTGTCAAATTGGTGGTAGAGGAAATCAAAGAATCTCAGGAGCACTCTGACAAATTGGTTAAACTTGAAGATAAACGTCAAAAGGAATAACTCTGTTTGGACTATCTGAGCAGATAGTTTATGCTTTATCTCAATTAACCACGCACACGGAGGTCATGTAGAACCGATGCACGTATTCAACAAAAAGCGGTTCAGTAATGATCTGTTTCGAATCATTCAGGAACATCAGGATAGATCCGGCTTACTCCGAGTCACGGATGATTTTCGCCGCGAAATTGAGCGCACCATTCAATCGTCCCATTATCCGGATCATATCGCCGAGACTAAGAACTTCAGTATCTTGCTATCTGATCTGCGTGGTTTTAGCTCCATTGCTGAAAAGTTCTCGCCGACACTCATCATTGAACTACTGAATCACTACTTCAGTACCATGAGCGCAATTATCGATCGCCATGGCGGTGTGATCGACAAATTCATGGGTGATTCAATTATGGTGCTCTTCAGTGAGCAGGAGGAAGGTGGTACCGATCTAAAAGCGACCATTCAATGTGCGATAGAGATGCAGATAGCCATGAACGATATCAATGTTATCAGTGAGAATCTCGGGTTATCCAAGCTGTATATGGGAATTGGAATAAATACCGGTGAAGTCGTGGCAGGAACTTTAGGATCAGATATCCATCGTGAATACACGGTTATTGGTGACGAGGTGAATCTCGCCTCGCGTCTCGAGGCTCAGAGTTTACGTGGCCAAATTCTTTTGAGTCATAACACCTTTGAGTTAGCCAAAGATTTTATTGATATTGGTACCGTCAATGAGGTGTTCGTCAAGGGCAAAGCAAAGCCAGTAAAGATGTACGAGTTGATGGCAATCACTGAACCTCAGCGGCTAGAGGTACCACAGCGTGAAATTCGAACCAGTCCACGAATTGCAGTTAACATTCCACTGACGTTCTTCTCAATGGATGGCAAAAAAGTACTCGAGCAACCGAGAAATGCGCGGGTGATCGATATCAGCTATGGCGGTCTATTTATGGTCACCAATAACCCAATTGAGGCGTTCTCTGAGCTCAAAATGAGCGTGTCACTATCGCTGATGGGTGAGGGCACAAGTGAAATATATGCGCGTGTTCTGAATTGTCAGAAGGTTAATGATGGCTACGAATCGAATGTCGAGTTCACCTCATTAGACGACCAGGCTCGTCTTAGTATCAAGTCTTTTGTTGATAGCCAACTCTAACTCAGCTATAAATAAGCAATCTTAAGATCAGGATTATAAGTGTTATGTTGATTCGACTTTTACCTACGCTGGCAGCCCTCATTGTAAGCACATCGCTCATGGCTGATGCCCCTAAACCACTCACCGATGCCGATCTGGCTACGGCAGCAGAATTAGCGAAATTAGTGTCAGAAAACAATCCTGCTTACGAGATTGTTGAATCCCTAACCACTGAGGTTGGTCCGAGAATGGCGGGTACCGAGCAAGATGCGCTCGGGGTGAAGTGGGCGATAGCCAAATTCAATGAACTGGGTTTTGACAAGGTTTGGACTGAACCTGTGACCTTTCCTACCTGGAAGCGAGGTGAAGAGCATGCCGTTATAACTAGTCCTTACAAGCAGAATATTATGATCACCGCCCTAGGCAGAAGTGTTGCAACCGCTCCGGAAGGGATGTCTGGTGAGATTGTGCAATTTGATACTCTGGATGATCTTATCAAGGCTGAGGCTGGTATGGTGAACGGCAAAATTGTGTTCATCAGCAAGAAGATGCCGCGCTACAAAGATGGTCATGGTTATGGCCAAACCGTGACAGCACGCAGCAAAGGTGCCATCGAGGCAGCTAAGAAGGGCGCGAAAGCTATCATTATTCGTTCGGTAGGTACCGATTCTGATCGCCTACCCCATACGGGGAACATGAATTACGAGGAGGGTGTCGAAAAAATACCCGGTGCAGCAATTTCAAATCCTGATGCTGATCTGCTCATGAACATGCTTAAACGCGGCAAACCGGTGCAGTTTCATATGACATTGACTGCTCAGAAAGGGGAAGACTATACCTCTCAGAACGTCATTGGTGAGATTACCGGAACTGATTACCCTGATGAAGTCATTTTACTGGGAGCACATCTCGATTCATGGGATTTAGGCACTGGTGCGATTGACGATGGTGCCGGGGTGGGCATTGTTATGGCCGCAGCAGAGCGCATCAAGGCACTCGGTAAGCGTCCGAAACGAACTATTCGGGTAGTGTTATTCGCAAATGAAGAGCAGGGACTACATGGTGGTAAGGCCTATGCCAACAAACACCGCGCTGTACTTCCCAGTCACATTGTCGGAGCTGAATCGGATTTTGGTGCCGGTGTAATTTACAAAATGTCGACGAAATTCAAGCCCTCAGCACTCCCTATTGCAGAACAAATTATGACCGTACTGGCGCCGTTAGGAGTCGAATATGGCGCTAATAATGCCCGTGGCGGACCCGATTTAATCCAGTCGCGAATGTATGGTATGGCAGTGGTGAATCTATATCAGGATGGTACGGACTATTTCGATTATCACCACACTGCGAACGATACATTAGACAAAATTGACCCAGAGTCACTAACGCAAAATGTCGCTGTGTACACGGCCTTTACCTACCTGATGGCTCAGCTTGAGGGTGACGTCGGGTTCTTCCCGCCTGCGGAGTGACGCTAAAGTGATTGAACAATTCTTACATAATCTCCTCGATCAGGGACTGGAAAAATACGAAGGTGATACCGAGCTCGCTCTGGCATGGGCGCGCACTAAACTCGAATCTTTCTTACAAGCACAACCTGAAATCACTGAGCAGATGATTGAGGATTATCTACAACAAATGAATCAGGTTGCTGCAGAACTCTAGCTAAAGAGATTTTGCAAAACAGCTGCTAACAGGCATAATGCCTGACAATGTCAGTTTCCATCATCTGGATAATTGACCTATAACAATAATAATCAGGGGAAGTATCATGTCTGCTAATCAATCTGACAATTCAACCACTATTCGCGATGTGCAACAACTAGGCACATTTGCAGCGATTGCCAGTCTGTCATACGTGTTCTGGATCTGTGGTGGCATGGAAATGGTTGAGCGTCTCGCATATTACGGTGTGCGCTCTTTGTCGAGCCTGTACGCTACCGATGCTGCCTCGAACGGTGGCCTGGGATTAGTCGAGAGTGATTTAGGGATCATTTTCATGGTCTGGGCTCTGATCCAAACATTTGTTCCGGTATTTACCGGCGGGCTGTCGGATCGGTATGGCTACAAAGAGACCATTTTCGCCTCAACAGTGTTTAAAATAATTGGCTACCTAATCATGGCTTTTTTCCCGACCTTCTGGGGCTTTCTGATTGGAGCGGCCGTGCTTGCCTTTGGTACCGGCATTTTCAAGCCAGGTATACAGGGCACGATCGTCAAGGCGACTAACCGAAAGAACAGCTCGATCGCCTGGGGGGTGTTTTACCAAACCGTGAACATCGGCGCCTTCATTGGTCCTCTAATATCAGCGCAGTTACGCCAGTTAGAGTGGCAGTATGTGTTCTTTGCCTGCTCGGCGATTATATCACTTAATTTCTTATTACTTCTAACCTACAAAGAGGAAGATAAAGAGGCCCGTATCGCGCATCGTGAGGCGGTAAAGCGTGGTGAAATTCAGGAAGAATCGCTGTGGAAAGATGCACTCGGTGAGCTCAAGAATCCACTCTTATTGTGGTATATCTTTTTGTTCTCAGGCTTCTGGTTCATGTTGATGGCATTCTGGGATGTTGGTCCACTATTCTTCCGTGATTGGGTTGATACCTCGGTTATGGTCAGAGATTTATTTGGCAATGAGGGTACGCAAAATCCGTTCTGGATATTCTTACTGGGCATGGCACAGGATGGTAAATCGATTAATCCTGAGGGACTTGTGAATATC
>CAZLIR010000174.1:3587-5370 GCA_964559635.1 uncultured Enterobacterales bacterium | reverse complement strand
ATTCACGACATAAGGCCACAGACTTAGGTAACTCAGCGGCATAATCCTGCAGTTGGGTTAACTCCTTGGAGTCGGTCATGTACTCTTTGGTCATGTCAGACGCCAGATCAGCAACTTGCCTGGTTGAAAATGATTGACCGAAAAACATGCTGAGTGTTTCTGGTAAGCGATGCGCCTCATCGATGATGATATTATCAACCTCTGGTAAGAGCTCGCCAAAACCATCATCTTTGAGCGCCATATCCGCACATAGTAAGTGATGATTGACCACCAGCACGTCCGCCTGCATGGCTCGTGCGCGCGCCTTGAGCACAAAACAGTCATCATAGTCAGGACAATCCTGGGCGAGGCAGTTATCGGCTGTGGAAGTCACATGCCCCCGAACCTCACTCTCCTCTGACACTGATAATAACTCGGCCATATCGCCGTGTTTGGTCGCATTAGACCAGCGCACGATGGTCTGGTAATCGTGACTGGACTGTTTACTACTGAATAAGCTGCGACCATCGGCCTGACGCATTCGATACAAACAAAGGTAGTTTGCCCGACCTTTCAACAGCGCTACCCGTGGATTTTGTTGCAAAACCTCACAAACCTGAGGAATATCGCGTTGGAATAATTGTTCCTGTAGGTTTTTAGTTGCTGTGGAAACCACACATTTCTGACCACTGGAAATTGCTGGCACCAGATAGGCAAATGTTTTACCAATGCCCGTTCCGGCTTCAGCAACCAGACTGGTTCTGTCAGCGAAGCATTGTGCGATTTCACTGGCGAGTTGTTGCTGCACTTCACGAGGCGCAAAATTATCTATTTTGGCCGCAAATGGGCCATTAGCCGACAAAGGTTCATACATGATTAGAGGGATTTCGTCGTTGCTTTGTGTGCGCTAGGCATCAGACTGCGCCTGCCATACCACATCAGAGACCTTGTGAAATTGCGCGACCGTCATCGCACCGCGCTTGTTAGCCGGTTTGTCAGCCATGATCTCATCAAGCACTGTCTTATCTGCCTTGAGGATTGTGGTCGCCTCATAATCATCTCCCATCAGCACCAGTAAGCAGGACTGCCAATCAGCATCCATATTAATTTGCCCAACACGGGCCTGCTTACCTTTATTCTGACTGAACTGAACACGACCTTTAATAGTGTATTTCTCAATCTCTCCATCGACATCTCTGATAGCGTCAATGGCAGATTCAACTTCTTGGGGCGGTTGAAGGCGTAGAAGGCGGATCGCATCATAACAAGCCAAATCGTGACTCACAGGTAAAGTTTGTCCGGTTGCTGCTCGGTATTTAGCTGCAAGTGAGCGTGTTTCCTCCATCAGTTTGTCTAACTGATAGATTTGCCCTTCATCTGTAAATTGGCTCATATCCATGTCGAGATAGTAGCGAAATTAGGTGACAAATAGAAGTTATTACAACAGGTTATACACGATTTTTGAGATGATCGTTGTACAAGGTATGAACTAGACCTCTAGATTGATAAATTTTCCTCGTCTAGAGATGGTGATTTCAGCTTGCTCTTTTGAATCGTCTCTTGATGAACGACGCTGGATTAAACGACGGCGATCATTTTCAACCTTAATTGAACGATGTCTGCGGTCCCGGAGACGCCTACGCTCATTATTTTTGGGCTTATGCTCTACCGCCTGTGTGGCACGACTAGAATAGACTGGCACTGTGCCTTTTTGTGCAGGCACCTTATTGCGCTCAGTTGGTAAACGATTAATATCAAATTGTGTGTTATTGATGGTACTCATAACAATGTGACCAATAAGTTA
>CAZLIR010000174.1:0-3487 GCA_964559635.1 uncultured Enterobacterales bacterium | reverse complement strand
AGTGAAAGCTGAAGTTTTACATACCGATGCAAAGAAACAAACACTGGGTATTATGCGTCCAAACAGTATGGATGAGTTTATACGTTCGACACAGAAAATAGCCTACCGGATTGCCTTTCTGTCGACACGTAATCGAGAAGATGCCCTTGATGTGGTGCAAGATACGATTGTAAAACTGATTCAGAACTATCGTGACAAACCAGTGGACGAATTGAAGCCTCTATTGTTCCGAATTTTGAATACCAGGCTCACAGACTGGCACCGGAAACATAATTTCAGAAGCAAGTTTCAATGGTTTTTAGGTCCTCAGGATGACGACCAGAACTTACTCGAAAATATTGCGGTTGATTTAGGTCTCAATGTCGAGCAGACATTAGAGCATGAGCGAGATATGGTTGAATTACTCACGGCCCTATCTGAGTTAAGCGAGCGACAGCGACAGGTGGTCATTCTGCGACACTGGCAGGGTTTTAGTGTACAGGAGACTGCCGATATCCTTAACTGTAGTCAGGGGTCAATCAAAACGCATTTACATCGGGCATTAAATGCCTTGCAGTCCAATACCAAGATCATCATCTCAGGGGATGACTATGAAACATAATACGCCTATCGCAGATCAGCTAAATCGCAGCATTGATGATTTAAGTCCAGAACTGGAGCAACAATTAAATGCGCGTGTTAACTTGGCTAAATCCGGTACTCGTACCAGCAGCAATCGACGCCTAAGCTACGCACTGGCGCCACTAGCATTGGTTGTCACAATTTGGTTTAGTATGGGCGAGAATTCAGATCTCACTGCAGAGCAGCAGGGAATATATGATGATTTGGAGTATCTAATTGCCCAAGATGAATTGGACTTTCTCGGTGAAATGGATGTCTCCGACTGGTTGCTTGAACCCGAGGCAAATCCTGAAACCTGACAACGCCCTGTGTAACGATTATTCGTGTTAAATAAAATAACCCTGATATACTAGCTCATAATCATCGACGCCTCTTGATTGCGTCTGCCCACTATCAGCATAGAATGAGCACACAGGATGTCAGAAGAAGAAACTATTGTAGATTATCTACCGTCTGAAATTTATTTGCTGCCATTATCGGAGCGCCCCTTCTTTCCACCGCAAACACTGCCTATCCTCATGAGTGAGGAAGTCTGGCGCGAATCCATTGATAGCATCACCTCAAGCGAGGATACGGTTGCCGGTCTGATCATGACTCAGAGCACTGAATTCAATGAAGCGGCAGCAGATGATTTCTGTGAAATTGGTACCTTAGTCAGCATTCATCATCCTGTGGTAGCGTCTGGTAAGGTGCAATTCATTGCTGAGGGGATCCATCGTTTTAGAATCGTTGAATGGTTATCAGATAAACCGCCCTATCGTGTACGTGTCGACTACCCACAAGAACCGAATTACAAAAATAACGAAAAACTCAAGGCCTATGCCATTGCCATCATCAATGAACTGCGAGAACTGGTTCCTCTGAATCCGTTGTACATCGATGAATTGAAGTACTTTCTGAATCGCTTTGATCCAAATGAGCCATCCCCGCTAGCAGACTTCGCCGCCAGTTTAACCACTGCCGACCGAGATGCATTGCAAGAGATACTCGAGACTGTGAATCTACAGCCGCGTATGCGCAAAGTGATGAAATTGATCCAAAAAGAGCAGGAAGTGGCGGAGTTGCAGGTCGAAATCCGTCAGCAAGTCGAAGATAAGATGTCCGCTCAGCAACGTCAGTTCTTCCTGCGTGAACAGCTTAAAGCGATTCAAAAAGAACTTGGTATTGCCAAGGATGATAAGACCGCTGATATTGAGCGCTTTCAGCAGCGTATTGCCAAATTAACCCTACCTGAGCAGGTCGAGCGCAGGATCACGGAAGAGATGGATAAATTCAGTGTGCTGGAGACTGGATCGCCGGAGTATGCCGTATCCAGAAACTATCTTGATGTCATATGTCACCTGCCTTGGGGGATTTATTCAAAAGACCGAGTGAATGTTACCCGTGCCAAACGCGTGCTCGATGCTGATCATGCTGGTTTAAAAGATGTTAAAGAGCGAATTCTGGAGTTTCTGGCCGTGGGTGCACTCCGTGGTGAGATGTCTGGCTCTATCTTATTATTCGTGGGCCCGCCTGGGGTTGGCAAAACGTCCATAGGACGATCAATTGCTTCTGCACTAGGGCGTAAATTCTATCGCTTCTCGTTGGGGGGAATGCGCGATGATGCAGAAATTAAGGGGCATCGTAAAACCTATATTGGTGCTATGCCCGGTAAAATCGTGCAAGCATTGCGTGAAACCGAAACCGCCAACCCTGTAATCATGCTAGATGAGATTGATAAGGTCGGCAATTCATATCGTGGTGACCCCGCGTCTGCGCTGTTGGAAGTGCTCGATCCAGAACAAAATGATAACTTCCTCGATCATTACCTTGATGTCAGACTAGACTTATCTAAAGTGCTGTTTATCTGTACTGCCAATCAGATCGATTCAATTCCTCGTGCCCTACTCGACCGCATGGAAATGATCCGACTGTCTGGTTACCTCACGCGGGAAAAAGTCGAAATCGCACAGAAGTATCTCTGGCCACGGCAAATTAGCCAAAATGGACTCAAGAAGTCACAGATCAGCCTCAGTGATGCCGGTTTACGCAAAATCATTGAGAATTATGCCCGTGAAGCCGGTGTTCGGCAGTTGGAGAAGCTACTCGGACGACTGGCACGCAAAGTGGTAATGAAAATCACCACAGGCAAGCAGAAGAAGATGGCTATTTCTGGTCGTAACCTCACCGATTTCTTGGGGCAACCTGCCTTTGATAAGGAAAAACCTATGCGAGATGTCGGGGTTGTTACCGGACTTGCCTGGACATCATTAGGTGGCACAACGCTGAATATTGAAGCAGCCAAAGTCCATAACAGAACCGCAGGACTAAAGATCACGGGGAATCTTGGCAAGGTAATGAAGGAATCGGCAGAAATCGCCTATAGTTATGTGTCCAGCAGTTTTGCACGACACTTTGCCGATGACAAACACCCGGCAGATTTCTTTGAAAAGGGCCAAATTCATTTACATGTACCCGAGGGTGCTACGCCAAAGGACGGCCCGAGTGCTGGTATTACCATCGCCTCTGCCCTAGTCTCTCTGGCAAGAAAACAACGAATTAAAGCCTCGTTTGCTATGACGGGTGAATTGACTTTAACCGGTCAGGTACTTGCAGTGGGCGGTATTCGAGAAAAGATTATTGCTGCAAGGCGTGCCAGAATTGATAATCTAATACTACCTGAGGCGGTTAAAAGTACCTATGATGAGCTTCCGGCCTATCTGAAAGAAAACGTCAAGGTCTACTTTGTTAAGCACTTTGAGCAAGTATTCGACCTATTATTTTGATATCACGAGCGAATATCAACATTTAGCTAGCAATGAACATCCGAGGCATGGATGTCGAGGCCGAGTATGCATGGATGTATTCAAGGCGTCTCAGGCTAGAC
>CAZLIR010000173.1:3243-5412 GCA_964559635.1 uncultured Enterobacterales bacterium | reverse complement strand
ACTTCCGGTGAACTCTGCGACTTCCGGTTCTGAATACACATCGTCATATTTCAATACCCGAATTTCATTCAAGGCAGAAAAATATGACGGAAAATCTGCCTCAGATAACACCATATCATGGGTGTGCTGTCGCGTTTGACTGTTCCAGAGGTTAACCAAATCAATGACAGCACCTGAATCATGTTTTTCATATGACCATACACTCACCCGCGAAACATCTAAGGTCTCACTAACGATCTTGGTGAGATCATCAATGAGTTCATCGTACTGCATCTTCAAAAATAATGGATGACGAATAAAAGAAGCGAGTGTCTCCTGATACAATATGATCTTGTCTTTACGCATTTGCTCAGATAACTCTGCATCGCGAATAGCGGTGATGTTCTGAATAGATCCGATAACCTGTTTCGCTCGGTCACCCTCGTAGTCAATTTTTACGCGCGATCGCACCCAGATTATTTCACCATCAAGACAGATTAAGCGATGCTCGATGCTACCCAGATCGACAGACCTATTTTTAATACCACTACTGATCCACTGTGAGACTATGTCACTATCACTTGGGTGAAATATCGTATTTTGCACTAGCTCAAAATTAACATCTGTCTCAAGGTCATATTTCAACAGTCGATGCATATTTTTTGACGAAACGAATTTATTGGTATCGAGATCCCAGCGAAAGTTTCCAATGTCAGCCATGATTTGAGCATCATCCAGACTATCTAGCGCATTATTCAGGCTTTCAGTTCGACTCTGAATGATGGCCTCTAGGGTTCCTGCATCTGAGCTGTGAGGATCTGGCTCATCGTCTGCAGTTGTTGCCTGTTGTTTCTTAATCGCCAATAGGAGGACCATGGCAATCAAACCTAGAATTGCACAGCCAGCTAAAACAATCGCTAGCGAAACGTCTGTCATACCATCTGCGGTGAAAGCAAACAGTTGCTGAAATAAGTCTTCTGGAAGTTCATATCTTAAGGCAAAATAGAGGGTGCTTCCCGCACTAAGCAGAATCACAATGCAAATGATTAAAAGTAGATAGAACAACTTACAATGCCCCGAATGAACCCTTCTTAAGCATAGCATACGGTTGCCATTTTCAAAGATTCTCGGTTCTGCATGACGTTATTAATCCGTATAAATATTCAGTAAACTAGTACATATTAAAAATATTATAGATATCAAGCCTAATATGAAATACAGAAAGCTTGGCCATAGTGAGCTCATGGTCTCTGAGGTATGTTTAGGTTCCATGACCTGGGGCATGCAGAATAGTCAGAAAGAGGCCTTTAAACAAATCGATTATGCCTTAGCGCAAGGGATTAACTTCGTTGATACTGCAGAATTGTATGCAGTACCGCCGTCGGAGGATACTTACGGCAAAACCGAGCAGATCATAGGTAACTGGATAGCAAAGAATTCCCAGCGCCGTGAGGAAGTTATTCTGGCATCTAAAATTGTTGGTAGTGGTCTGCCATGGATACGCGGTGGCAGTAAAATCTCGGGGGAGACTATCAAAGTGTCGCTCGATGCATCACTCAAGCGATTGCAAACCGACTATATAGACTTATATCAACTCCATTGGCCCAATCGCTCAAATCCACATTTTGGCCGACACTGGCCAAATAGTATTGACTATACCTCTATCAATGTCGCTCAAGAGCAGGCCGAACATTTGCAAATCCTGAGCGCGCTCGATGAGTGCGTACAGGCCGGAAAAATTCGTTACTGTGGACTTTCCAATGACACCCCCTGGGGAATCCATGAATATATCAGATTAGCTGAGGCGCACAATTTACCCAGAATGGTCTCTATTCAAAATGAGTTTAGCCTACTCCACCTAATGGCAGATGCACCGCATATTATTGAAACCTGTATTATGAACGATATTGCCTATTTACCCTGGTCGCCATTGGGCGGTGGCGTCTTATCAGGCAAGTATCGTCATGGTGCCCGCCCCGAAGGCAGTCGTTGGAATATTAATCAGCGATTGGGTCTTTTCCGGGATACGCCTCAAGTCCATGCAATGGTTGAGGCACTATATCTGGTAGCTAGTCAGAATAACCTCTCATTGACCGAGATGTCACTGGCATATGTTAACCAGTATCCAGGTGTTACCTCTACCATCGTAGGAGCCACGAATCTGGGCCAACTTGAAGAAAACATCAAAGC
>CAZLIR010000173.1:0-3143 GCA_964559635.1 uncultured Enterobacterales bacterium | reverse complement strand
TTAAAAGAATTTATTGTCTCGACCGATGACAAGACAATCATTGCAGTTGATAAGTCACATCATAAACTGGTTATCATGCAAATAAATGGCGAGACACAGCACCATAACTTAATGCATTGTAGTGATCTTATGTCGGTGCACATGTATGAAAATGGTACCGCCGTGAAAAGCTATACTAACAGCTTTTTATTGAATAAGGTTCCTGAGCATAAACCTATCTCAACAGCTGATGAGCAGACATCATTCCTAAAAATTCAAACCACAATAAAAGATATCGAGTCAATTAAGTTTCATTTTAAGCCCATGCGTGAAAGTGATGACATCACCGAGTGGTTTGACATTTGTCGCCAACTCATCGGTAGAGCTGAACGCTCAATTGAGACCATTAACTCACGTATTCAAATATCAGGATGATACTCATATTTATTGCTGAGCGTTCATCTTCTTGAGCACACGATGAGATGCCGTTTCTATTAGGCAGCAACACTCTAGAAAATTGCTAAGTCTTACTTTGCGTTGATTGTTGTATTGCTGTTATTAACTGAACCTTTGTGAACGGCTTAACCAGATAATAATCGGCACCTTCATCCATCACTAATTCAATCTGCTCTGGCAAGGCTGATGCCGACTGTACCACGATCGGGATCGCTGCAATCGTATCCACTGCTCGGACACGGTTGATGAACTCGGTGCCATCCATCTCAGGCATCATTTTATCAACTAATATCAGCTCATAATCTGGGTGGTCTTTGAGATGCGTTAATGCTTGCTCTGGATTGAGGAAGGAATCTAACTCAATATCGTAATCCATCAACATGGTTTCAATGAGTAATAAATTGGACTGTTCGTCATCAATGGCTAGAATTTTCATCAGTCAACTGCTTTGTCTATGGTTGAGGGTTGTATGTGTTTCGAGATAGAAAGGTAGAAGATTGATCCGCCTTGAGGGTTATTCTCGAGCCAGATTTGACCATAGTGAGCGGTCATAATTTCGCGACAGATTGCCAAGCCAAGTCCCGTACCGCCGGCAGAATTTACGGTTCTGGAACTCTGGGTGAAGGCTTCAAAAATAGAAAAATGCTCAGCATCTGGTATACCAACACCATGATCTTTAACCTTGATAGTCACAAAGTGATCATTATCAGATAGTGACACGTCAACTTTCTTATCAGGTTCGGAATACTTAATCGCATTACCTAAGAGATTGATGAGAACCTGATAGATACGGCTCTCATCACAAACGCATCGGTAGTCGCGATCTTTCAGATGGTTGAGTGTGATATTGTTCTCTGCAGCGTATTCAGTTAACTCGATAATGGATTTATCAACCAAACTGACCAAATCGACCTTTGCATAGCTGTAGCTCATAAAGCCAGCTTCTAACTTATTCAGATCAAGCAGGTCATTAATCAGAGCCAACAATCGCTCACTGCCATCACGTATCTGTCCTAAAAACTGGAGTTGCTTTTCTTCAGATAGTTTGGGGAGTTTGTCGATTAAAATTTCGACAAACCCCATGATGGTATGCATTGGGGTGCGGAGTTCATGACTCATGTTAGCCAAGAATTTACTCTTTGAATTATTGGCTTGAATGGCTTTCTCTTTTTCTTCTTTTAAGTTTCTCTCATTGGCTTTTTGTAGAGTAAGGTCTCTGAGCATGCCAATGAATACTGTTTCGTTGTCAATGCTTGTCCCGCTGACACCTAAATCCAGTGGAAATTCGGTACCATCCTTCTTTACCCCGAACACCTCACGACCGATTCCAATAATTTTACCGTGTCCAGATCTGACATAGTTGGCGATGTACTGATTATGATTATGCGAATCATGATTGGTCATTAGCATGCTGACATTATTACCGATAACTTCAGATGCGTCGTAACCGAACAAGCGCTCGGCAGCTCTGTTGAAGGTTCTTACAATGCCACCTGTATTGATTGTGATAATTCCATCTACCGCGTTATCTAATACATTCTGGAGTAGCATATTAGAGTCTTTGATCTTTTGCTCAGCATCCAATTGCTCGTTGCTATCCGTTACTCTACCGGCATAAAAACACTCATCTTCTCCGTCATCCAAACGGTAGAATTCGAAACTGAACCAATTATTGTGTAGTTTTTTTACCCGTGATTTTAATTCACTATGACCATTAAGATTTAAATTCATCTTAATGAAGTTGCTCTCCGAAGGAATTAAATACTCACTAAAATAGTTCCATGGATGATCTTTCTCATGGTTGATTTCGCTGAATAACGTATTGAAGGCTTTATTGGTATGCACTATCTTGGCTGCATCAGGTGAATTCTGAGCAACACGAAAGATGACATATGCTTCTGGCAAATGCTCCAGAAGTTTACTTGATAATTCAGCAACGTACATTGTTAATGTTGTGGTATTCGTTTATCCATTAATTGAAACCAAACAGGTGGCAGTAATGCTATAAGTATCATAGCTGGATAGCCAAATGGCAAGACCGGTGCCTCATCATGATGGTCTAATACCTGAAATTTTTTGCTGGCAATGAAATGATGGTCTGAATGTCTTGTCAATTCATAGAGTGCGATACGGCCAAAAGTATAGTTTGCGTTCCATGAGTGATGCGGTCGGACACGCTCATAGCGACCATTATCACGCACCTTCCTTCTCAAGCCGTAATGCTCGATATAATTGATCGTCTCAAGCAACAGCACGCCGACAAAAGCCGACAGTACAATAACAGCCAAGCCAAACCAGGAGGACAGGCTGTAGACAACCACTAAATACAATGATTGTATGAGCATGAATTGTAAGAACTGATTATGTCTGCTGAAATAGGGTAATTGCTTTTTGCCCAGACGAATGGCTTCGAGTTTTGAGGCCTTAGTGAAACAGCCAAAAACCGACCTGAACCAGAATGTAAACAGCCATTCCCCCTTTCGAGCGCTAGCTGGATCATCATCAGTTGCGACAAATCGATGATGGCCACGATTGTGTTCGATGAAAAAGTGCATGTATAAGGCCGGTATAAGCAGTATTTGCCCGAGAAGCTGATGGTATTTTTCTTTTCTATGGCCAAGCTAATGGGCGACATTAATCCCGCAAGAGCCAATTACGATCCCTACCGACAAAATCTGCCCGAGCAGAACTTCAGTCGGCATGATGAC
>CAZLIR010000172.1:0-5415 GCA_964559635.1 uncultured Enterobacterales bacterium | reverse complement strand
TTACACTTCGAGTTAAAGCAAACCAGTCAAGTTGCTGAGACCACTGAGCAACTCGTCCGTTTATTCGATAAACCTAAATATTGGATAGAATTGGCGAACCTATATGGAGAGCTAGATAAGGAAGATCTCCACCTGGCTGTCCTGGAGGCAGCTTATCAGCAAGGATTTATTGATAAATCAAGGGATTTTCAGACACTTGCACAGCTATACTACTATTCTGGAGCACCATATAAAGCGGCCAATCTACTACAAAATGAAATAGATAAGGGAAGAATAAATCCTGATCTGAAAATTTATACGTTCCTTGCTCAATGTTGGGAAGCAGCCAAAGAACTCGATAATGCAATCGTTGTACTGAAGAAAGCAAGCGACAGTACTAGAGACTTATCAATTCTCCAACGCCTTGCCCGACTTCATGTCGATCTGGAAAAGTGGAACGAAGCTCTTACATACGCGAACAAAGCGGAAGAGCACATTGATATCATGACAAATCCGGGTAATGTTTATGTGGCGAAGGGAATTGCACTGTTAAATTTAAAACGTTACGACGAGTCGATAGCCGCATTCAGAAAAGCTGAAACTATAAAAGATACAAGTCGTGTCGCATCCCAATGGCTTAAATTTGCACAGCGAGAAAGTGAATCTTCTTTCGCCCGAAAACAAATCGCTGATCTATCTGAATAGTCGACATGTCATTAAATTATCACGAGAATGTAATAAATAAGTAATAATTCTGTAGCATTGTCATAAACTTGTAATATTACTGTCATATTATTACCATCAATCTTAATGATTTAGCCTTAAGACGTGGAGATAATGATGAAAAAGTTAAACAAGATAGCGCTAGCTATGCTTGCTAGTCAGGTAGCCGTCACCAGCCATTTAATGGCTGAAGAGGGTGATGAGGTAACTGTGAAAACTAAAGGCGGCCTTGTCATCGAAGCAGGTGAATATTCAGTTCAGCTTGGTGGAAGAATTCAATTTGACTACAACTATGCGACATTGAATGATGTTGCTGATGAAGACGATTTTGGGATTCGTCGCGCGCGCATCTATGTCAAGGGTGATATTGGTGATGATTGGTCATATAAAGCCCAGTTTAATGTCGGTGAAAATAATGGTGGTTCACCTGAAGATCTCTACATCTCATATGGTGGGTGGGGCAAGGCTGCAAATCTGACCATTGGTAAGCAAAAAGTACAATTCGGCCTCGAAGAAGTCACTAGTTCTAAGGATATTACCGCGCTTGAACGCTCTGGTATGACTGAGCAATATGCTGCTGGTCGGCAAAACTCTGTCCGCCTCCATGGTGAATTAGGCGGTGCATTCTACTCAGTTTCTGCATTTGAAGATGGCGATGCGACTGGTGATGATTTTGGTCTCGCCGGCCGAGTGGCATTCAACCCTATTAATGATGACAACATGCTTGTTCACGTAGGTCTGGGATATATATCACGGGGTGAAAGTAGCAGACGCGGAGGGTATCAGAGTGGACTATGCAGTGATCCCAGTCGACCATGTCTGCCATTGGGTTCGTCACGCGGTGGAGGTGGAGATAGCACAGCAACTGGTATAGAACTCGCAGCCAATATGGGCTCTTTCAGTATTCAGTCTGAGTTTTTCGACAGTGAAGAAAATGGTGTTGACCGTGATGGCTATTATGTACAAGCGAGTTATATCTTGACGGGTGAAACTCGCCCTTATAAAGGTGGCAAGTTCAAAAAAGTGAAGCCACAGTCAGACTCTGGTGCATGGGAAGTCTTTGCTCGAATCGAAGAGGGTGACGGTAACCATAGCGATATTGAGTTGGGTCGTGTTGATGCCAGCGCCTATACCATTGGTGTTAATTACTATGTCAATAATGCAGTCCGAATCGGTGTTAACTATTCTGAGGGCGACAGCAATGAAGCTGGCAGTATGGACTCGGGTGATGAATTCCGCATTCGCTTCCAGTTGGCATACTAAAGATCGCTAAGAAATATCATCTGAATAGTTATTGTAACAGTCTCGTCATAATTTGGTCATAAGGTGAGCCTGATAACAAAAGTCAGCTCACCAACTGAGCCAAGATTTTGACTAGACAGTGTAAAATTAGAGGAATTCTAAAATGTTAAACAAAAAAGTATTAGGTTTGAGTCTGCTTCTGGCCTCAACAGTAACAAGTGCAGCTGGCAGAGATACTATATCAGTGGTCGGTTCATCAACAGTTTATCCATTTACCACAGTTGTTGCAGAGCGTTTCGGTAAATCAACCGACTTTGCTACACCTAAAATTGAGTCAACTGGTACTGGCGGTGGCATGAAGCTGTTTTGTGCTGGTGTTGGTGTTGACACCCCTGATATGTCAAATGCTTCACGACGTATTAAGCAATCTGAGCTTGATATGTGCAAAAAAAATGGTGTCAACGAGGTTACTGAAGTTCTTATCGGTTACGACGGAATCGTATTTTCTAACGCAAAAAAATCACCAGCAGTTTCTGTTTCTCGCAAAGAAATTTACTTAGCATTAGCCCGTCAAGTACCTAATCCTGACGGTTCAGAAACATTAATCGATAACCCATATGTGACATGGCAGGATGTCAATGCATCGCTACCAGCCAAGAAAATCGCTGTTTATGGTCCTCCTCCAACATCAGGAACTCGTGATGCCTTTGTTGAGCTAGTCATGGAAGGTGGCTGCTCTAAATACAGCTGGATTAAATCAATCAAGAAGGCTGATAAGAGCAAGTATAAGGAAATCTGTCACTCAATTCGTGAAGATGGTGCTTACATCGAATCTGGTGAAAACGACAACTTGATCGTACAGAAACTGACTGCTAACCCAGATTCATTTGGTGTGTTCGGCTTCAGCTTCCTGGATCAGAACATGGATACTCTTCAAGGTTCTCAGGTTGACGGTGCATACCCGACATTTGAAGCAATTGCTGATGGCTCATATCCAGTATCACGTCCGCTGTATTTCTATGTTAAGAAAGCACACGTGGGCAAAGTACCGGGCATGATGGAATTCTTGACTGAGTTCACTAGTGAAGATGCTATGGGTGAAGAGGGTTACTTAACAGACCGTGGTTTAATCCCACTCGGTCCAGAGAAATTAGATGCCGTTCGCAAGTCTGTACTGGCATTAGAAAACCTCACACTGTAAAATCACGCACACTTGTGAATACCACGAAGGCATCTGTATTCAGATGCCTTTTATCTATCTGAGAGATATAGAATTAGTGACATGACATCGTTTACTCTAGTTTTCATTATTTTAGTGATGGCTCTGGTGAGTTACTGGGTTGCCATATATCGCTCAATATCTGTTGCCGGCGGCGGACGTAAAGTAAAAAACCTCGTCTGTTTGCCGAGTCAGTATGCACTGTTGACTTCACTGTGGTGTGGGATACCGGCATTGCTGTTTTTGGGTCTGTGGGTCAGTCTCGAAGGCTTTATTCTAGACCGGATGTTAATCGCCTCGTTACCAGAATCATTATTAGCGGATACTGGACAGATCGGACTGGTTCTGAATAACATCAAGATTATGGCGTCGGAGATACGACTTGATCAGGCATTGAGTTCCGACAATCCAGATTTCATCACCGCAGCCAATGCATTTGTTGAACTCGAAGATAAGGCGCTGAGCTTGAAAACCATTCTCAGTTTGCTAGTCGCCCTGATATCAGTGGTTTTCATTCTCAGCAGAATCAGTGTCACTTTTCATGCCCGCAACAAGCTTGAGACCATCATCCGCTCAATGCTTTTTGTCTGCTCTGGAATCGCCTTATTGACGACGATAGGCATCGTTCTGTCAGTCCTGTTTGAATCAATTCAATTCTTTCAGCAAGTACCTATAACTGAGTTTCTGTTCGGTACTCACTGGAGCCCGCAAATCGCCATGCGTGTGGATCAGGTGGGTGGTTCAGGAGCATTTGGTGCTGTGCCGCTTTTTCTCGGCACCATCCTGATTAGTATTATTGCCTTGGGCTTATCTGTGCCCGTCGGATTGATGATTGCTATATATCTCTCGCAGTATGCCAGTCAACGATTGCGCTCTATAGCCAAACCCATGTTAGAAATTCTGGCTGGTGTTCCGACCGTGGTCTATGGCTTCTTTGCTGCTTTGACCATTGCTCCATTAATCCGAGACTTTGGTGTCTGGATTGATTTGCCGATTGCAGCAGAAAGTGCCTTGGCTGCCGGTTTGGTCATGGGGATCATGATCATCCCATTTGTTTCTTCATTATCTGAAGATGCCCTGACTGCTGTACCCTCATCACTAAAGGAAGGCTCGTTAGGCATGGGTGCAACGCATTCGGAAACGATCAGGAGAGTGTTATTGCCTGCGGCTATACCCGGAATCGTTGGTGCTATACTGTTAGCCGTCTCGAGAGCAATTGGTGAGACAATGATTGTGGTCATGGCCGCAGGTCTGGCGGCTAATTTGACTTTCAATCCCATTGAATCGGTTACCACTGTGACTGTGCAGATTGTCACCTTGCTGAAAGGTGATCAGGAATTCGATAGCCCTAAGACGTTGGCAGCATTTGCCTTAGGTCTGATGCTGTTTATCACCACTTTGGCATTAAATGTAGCGGCGCTGAAGATCGTTAGAAAGTATCGAGAGCAATATGACTGATTCTACTAATAAATTAACACACAGCGCGGTAACAGAGCGCATTAAGCAGAGTCTGACTAAGCGCCACAGAAGTGAGCGTATATTCAAGAGCTTTGGTTTGAGTGCAGTTGTACTTGGCTTTTTGTTGGTATTCTTCTTAATATTTGATATCTCTCACAAGGCCGTTCCGGCGTTTCACAGTCATTGGATTAGTGTCGACGTTAACTTCGATGAATCATGGTTGGGATACAACGAAGGGGATGATTTGGCCTCACTAAGATACCGCAGCACATTACGCAAATCGATTGCGGCTAATTTTCCTGAGGTAACAGGTCGAAGAGACAAGCGGCAATTGTATGCACTGCATAGTACCAATGCCGAGTTCCGCATTCGTCAGCACTTAATGGATAATCCCGATGATTTGGGCAAAGTAGTCAGCATTAAAGTACTTGCTGATGATGACGTCGATGTCTACCTCAAGGAAGATCCACAACCGGGAGAGGCCTTGATCCGTATTGACGAAAAAGAAGCGGTTCTGGTCCAGAAATTACTTGAGCAGGAGCGAATTTCTAAGCACTTTAACACGGAGTTTTTCCAAAATGGTGACTCACGTGAGCCCGAATTAGCAGGCGTCAGGGGGGCTCTCAAAGGAACCTTGCTGACCATGCTCGTGACTCTGGTCCTGTCATTTCCACTTGGTGTTGCCGCAGCACTTTATCTGGAAGAGTTTGCGCCGAAGAATAAATGGACTGACATGATCGAGGTTAATATTAACAATCTGGCTGCGGTTCCTTCGATTATCTTCGGCTTATTGG
>CAZLIR010000171.1:0-5443 GCA_964559635.1 uncultured Enterobacterales bacterium | reverse complement strand
GAGACGGCGGTCTTATTCGCACCTATTAGGTGCTCACCCTACGGGCCGTTATCTCCTGCGGAGCTAACGTTCCACTGCGCTTCGCTTGTGGTCGAACCCTGCGGGTTCTCTAATCCGCGTAACTCATAAAACAAAAAAGGCCCGCCATTTGGCGAGCCTATTATGTTTGGTGGAGACGGCGGGAATCGAACCCGCGTCCGCAAGTCCTCCACTCCGGGATCTACATGCTTATGCTATCTATTAATTTAACAACACACTGCCCGATAGCCAGGGATCATGTGCCGCGATTCCAGTAAAAGTTTAACGGATCCACCCTGAAAACAACTTCACCGCGAGCCTGTTAGGATGACCCCTGTGATCCGGGAGTACAGGCACTCACCGGGCAGAGGGCTCTAAAGCTGGTTATTAAGCAGCTAGAGCGTAGTTGTCGTCGTTGGCAACTATAAGTTTTACAGTTGGTTTTACGTGGTCACTGTTCCACGACATGCACCTGAAGCTTTGCAACCCACGTCGAAGCCAGGTCGTCCCCATGAGTTTCTTCAGAAGGGCGATTATAACTAACTCATGCCCCATAAAGCTAATATGATGCCATTGGCCATCACGTTCAAGGTATTTTCTATATATTTCAGACAATTAAATTCGCTAAAACATGCCACAACGTCTATAGTGGGGCTACTTGAAACATACAGCCAAGGGATTGGACTCGCATATTACATGTATAAACTCTTCATCATTATCCTCTTACTAGTACTTCATGCAGATATTTGGTCGGCAGAAAAGGATAACGATGAGTTTCTAATTACCTATTTCGAAAATGAGCAAGTCCCACTTCTGATCAATGTCATAAAAAAATCCTACCAAGACATTGGTATTGAACCGACCTTTAGAAGTGTACCGGTAATGCGTGGCCTGAACATGGTTAGAAATGGTCACGCCGATGCCGATGTAGCGCGCGTTCAAGCGACGGTATCAAAAATTGATGACGTGATATTCGTTCCTACCACGCTGGTTGAAGTGGACGTGTTATTGTTATGCAACAAGGAAGCACCGGAATGCTCACTAAAAGTATTAGAGGATCAAGAGAAACTAGTCGGTTTATATCTCTTCGATTTAAACAGCATCATGACCAAGTACAATGAGAATTATACAGCTCGGTTTATAAAGACCCAAGATGCCACGAAACTGCTTAATCTGATGCAACGAGAGCGCCTCAATTACGGATTACATACGGTCATAAAAGACAAAATACCAGCCCGATTGTCTGAGAAATTTAATCACATTAAGGTCCTGGAAATTAAAGCGGTACATGTCTTAAACAAGAAGCATCAGAACATTCTCGAGTCGCTTGATAAGGCAATTGCCAACAACCTTAAACTTTTGCGAGCCCCCCAACCAGACAATAACCCTCAAGTTGAGTCAGGCCAGTAACCCTCGATCCTCTCAAGCTATGTTCTAAATATTGCGATTGATAAATTCGCCATTGATGAACTTTACGGTTATAGTGACCAAAAACCAATGTTGTGTATATGAGAGAAGTTAGCGTATCACATGTTTAAACGACTAATCATAAGCCTGTTATTGCTCTGTCACGTTGGAATTTACTCAGCAGATAAGAGTAATGATGAATTCATTATTACCTATTATGAGATTGAGCAAGGCCCGATTATTAATGAGTTGATAAAAAAATCTTACAACGACATTGGTATCAATCCAACCTTTATCAGTTATCCCGTCAACCGCGGTCTGCACATGCTCAAAAATGGTCAGTCCGATGCTGATGCCGTGCGAATTCAAGCAGTGATCGAGCAATTTGATGGTGTAATTGTGATCCCCACGATTCTGGTTGAGGGTGATATCTTACTGTTATGCAACAAAGACATGCCCCAATGCACCGAGGACATTTTGCAGGATCCAAAACAAAAAATCGGTTCTTCGATTTATGACCTAAATAGTGTGATCGCCAAAAATAACAAGAATTACAAGGCAGAATTCATAAGAGCTCAAGACCCATTACGTGTGGTTCAACTGATGCAACGGGGGCGTCTTAAATATGGCTTGTACTCTGTGATAAAAGGCACTGTACCAAGCGAAATATCAGATAACTTCAATTACACCAGAGTCATGGGTGTAAATGCGGTACATGCCCTGAATAAGCGACATCAAAACATAGCGCAGGATCTCGATAGGGCAATTGCCAACAATATCAAAGCACTCAGAGTCCCGAAATCTGAACAACAGCCTCCAGCTAACTCAAGCCAGTAAAACCTTTATCATTTAAGGTAACGCTTTAAGCCAGTTCTTTGCCCAGGTACGGTATACCGAGGTGAATTCATACTGGTTACGCACGCGATTTGTCTCGAACAAATCAAAGTGCTCCCGTGTCTCTTCCGCATCTATAATGGCCACAACCAATTGCCCAGAGGCATCGAACATCTTGGTGTGCAGTTCTGCTTTACCAGCTTGACGGACAAAAAGCGTTTTACGTGTGGCGGTTAGTTTATCAGGCGCATTGACACGAAGGTCCACTATGTCACTCTCAACGGTCAGTGTACTGGCAGACGCCGTTTCTGTCAGTTTTGCCGCACCCTCACTCTCGAGCGTACTTTTAAGCGTCTTTTGAAAACTCGACTTGAATCGCTCGGTGATTTCAGCAATATCTCGCTCGTTTAGGCGATCATTCATTGATTTACGCTCGCGGTTATAGTCCTCTAACCAATCGGGATCGAATGTCACCGTTACTGATTTCAGCATGAAGTCAGAATACTGGCTCAGATCGATGTCCGATCGCGCATAAATTTTTAAATGCTTTCCGTCTTCGACGAGTTTTAGACCAGCTAGGTCACTATCGCTTATCTCAGCGTATGTCGTGCTGAACATCAGGCTCAGTAATAACACACCCAGATTCATAATCTTCATTTGTGGTTTCATGCTGTTTCTCCTGCGCTAATTGTTAAGACCACTGTACGCCAAACAAGTTGCATCGTCTATAAACCAGCGTATGCAAACAATTGAAAATAACGAACTAATATTATGACTACGTATTCATAGAGCATCTGATTGGCATTGTGCGGTACACTCACAACAAATGATAACAACAACAAAAACAGCGCAGAACAGCGGGGCTATCAACAGTCTAAAAAGCATTAGTTTTTGCCTGATGCTAACCGCCTGTTCATCTGAGCCTGGGCAGCCGATTGACAATGTCTCCTCGAGGTCATCGGCTGACTCAGCGCTTTTATTACATGTCCCCTCTCCAGATTGGCAAGATCAGGTTATCTACTTTTTGATGACCGATCGATTTAATGACGGTGATCCTAGTAATAACGATCAGGGACTCGGAGAATACGACCCTAGCAAGTCAAGTCACTTTAGTGGTGGTGATTTACAGGGTGTGATTGAACAGCTCGATTACATTCAAAACATGGGCATGACAGCGGTCTGGACGACACCATGGGTTGCCAATCAGTGGTGGTCGAATGGTACTAATTATGGCGGCTATCATGGCTACTGGGCTATGGATTTCAGTGCAGTTGATGCCCACCTGGGCAACATGGATACGCTCAAGCAATTGTCTGATCAGTTACATCGCAGAGATATGTATCTGGTTCAGGATATTGTGGTTAATCATACGGGCAACTATTTCAGCTACGAGGGCGGGCATGAGGGCTATGATCCCGCTGATACAGCTAAGCACTTTTACATGTATGACGAGCCATCACACCCGCAAGTCAAGCCAACGCAACCCCCCTTTGATTTGATCGACCGGCTGAATCCTGATCATGTGGCAGCAGATATTTATAACTGGACTCCGCCGATCAAAGATTACAGCAATGATAATCATCGCTTTACTTACCAGCTAGCGGGTCTCGCTGATATTAATACCACCAATCCAGTGGTTCTCAGTAAGTTCAAGCAGATTTACTCCGATTGGATAACTGAGGTTGGTGTTGATGCATTTCGTATCGATACGGTGCGCTATGTTGAGCATGCCTTCTTTCATCATTTTATGCATGACCCCGATGGCATACATGCGGCCGCTAAGCAGACCGGGCGAGATAACTTTCTCGCGTTCGGAGAGGTGTTTGATACCTCCAAACCCTATGCCAATGATGCAGAGCAGCGAGTAGCGGCTTATCTGGGCACTGATGAGAAACCCGAACTGAACTCACAAATCTCGTTTCCTTTGCATGTCGAGTTGCGAACCGTTTTCGGCCAGGGCTTTCCAACGGATTATTTGCGTTATCGACTCGAGCAACATATGGCCTATCCGAATCCCTATGTTTTTCCGACCTTTATCGATAACCACGATATGTCGCGTTTCTTATCCAATGGTGATATCGCAGGATTAAAGCAGGCATTGGCGACGATTTTTACGATACCGGGGATCCCGACCATTTATCAGGGGACAGCGCAGGCGATGACACAAACTCGAACGGCGATGTTCAAAGAAGGATATGGTGCCAAGGAAGGTGCCTTTAACGAGACCTCGGAGATGTATCAGTTTATTCGAACGCTCGCCAACATGCGCACCTCGGATAAACTATTCACCCGTGGTGACTATCGTAGCATTGCCTCGGATAATAATGGGCCGGGCGTATTAGCGTATAGTCGCAGTTATGAGGGACGCACGGTTCTGGTGTTAATGAATACCGCATCAAGAGCCATATTAGCTAGTAACTTGGCTGTGTCTGATCAGGCAGGGATTTTGAGTCCATTATTCGGTGCTGAAAAGGCCCTGTTATTGGATAACTCTGGGCAGTTGACCATGGAACTCGAACCCCGCACGATTATCATCGCAGAGTTGTCAGCAACAGAGGGGCAACAGCAAACCTCGGCGACGTCTAGCATTAGTCCACTGCAGAGCAATCGTGCCATAACCGAAGACATCACCATTCATGGTCAAGTCTCTGATATCGCGGCACCGCTTTGGCTGGTCAAAAATAATCGACTGGACCGACGTATTGCGTTAACACCCGATAGCGAGGGCAAGTGGCAATACACCTATGCGGTGAATAATCTCGGGACCGAGCAGATCTCATTGGTGGCTTACCAGCCCGGATTGGCACTGGCCTCAAATTCAGTGTTATTTAAGACCGAAGTGAGTAACCCAGAAGTGGTGGTTCAACAACCTGATCCGAGTGATGATGATCATGGTCCAAATAAGCAATATTCGGCACCGCAACATGAGCAGAGCAAAGGACAGCAAGACATTCTCGCTGTAGAGGCTGAGTTGGGCGGTGATATTCTGTCGCTCACTTTGACCATGAAAGTGCTGACCAATGACTGGATCCCGGCCAATGGTTTTGACAATGTGGCGTTTAGTATTTACATCGATACAGCAGATAAAGAGGGCATGCGCGTATTACCACTAATCAATGCTGAGATGGCTAATGACTGGTTATGGGATCTTGGTCATGTCACTTATGGCTGGGGGAACACTACC
>CAZLIR010000170.1:1239-5457 GCA_964559635.1 uncultured Enterobacterales bacterium | reverse complement strand
AACCTCTCGACCAATACCGCCAAGACCCACAACCAACATTGTACGCCCCTCAATCTCCCAGATGGCCTTATCCGATGACATGATGCTGCGATCCCATTGACTCTCAGCTTGCGCCTTTTGATATTGATCCAGTCCTCGCACCAGTGACATCATCAGAGCAATCGCATGCTCGGCAATCTCTGGGCCAGACATTTTCTGGATATTACTCACCAATACGCCTTGTCGTTTGAGAATGTCAGAATTGGCACACCGTTCAACCCCAACGGCCAGAGATTGGATGAATCGTAGCGAGGTCTGTAAATCGCGCAAACGGGAGACACAGTAGCCGATGAAGACATCGGCATCGACCAGATGTTCCTCAATCTCTGCTATTGAACTAACTGGTACGAAGTTGATCTCTGGGTATCGCTTGGTCAGGGCATTGACCAACGGCGCCCTATTCCAAACCACCACCTTCTTGGGTTTTTTATACAGTTTATGTACTTTCGATGGTTGAGTGCTCTGCTCAAGGCCGAATCGCTTAATAAGCTGCTCAATGCTGGGATTTTCACCAGCCAAGGCGGAGTTGCCCAGGATTAAACTGGCTGTCAGGATGATGAATACCAGCTTACAACCGATCACCCTCAGGTATATGGCTTGTGTCGATAATTTTTCTCTCATGCCTCACTCCATAGTATGTTTAATCAGCTGCCGGGCGGTATTTATTAAGCCAGGCAATGGTATATTCAATCTTGCTGATCATGCGCGATGGTCTAGCGGCGATTCCGTGTGAGGCATCAGGGATCCGTACCAATGCAGTATCTACTTTTTTAAGTTTTAGTGCCTGATAAAACTGCTCAGATTCTGACATGGGTGTTCGACGGTCTTTCTCGCCAGTCATAATCAATGAAGGCGTAGTCACATTTCCCACCAGCGACAGCGGTGAACGTTTCCAGTAATGCTCGAGATTTTCCCAAGGCACACCGGGAAACTGATTTCTGATCTGACCAAGATAACTGTCTGCGGTTAATACTTTACTGACCCAATTAATAACTGGCTTTGTGATTACCGCAGCTTTAAAGCGATCGGTAAGGCCGATGGCATAGGCACTGGCAATACCACCAGCAGAACCACCGGCAATGAACAACTGTTCAGGGTCAATAAAACCTAACGCAATCATGGCATCAACCCCCGAATTGTGATCGGCAAAGTCTTCAGCCGAGGAATATTTACCCTCCAAAAGCATGGCAAAGCGGGCACCATAAGATGAGCTACCGCGATGATTAGCATAGAAAACCACATAACCTTCGGCCGCGTAGCGTTGCAGTTCAGCGGTGAAATGAGGACCATAAGCGAGATGTGGTCCACCATGTATTTCTAGCAACAATGGATACTTCTTGTTCTGATCAAAATCCGGGGGAGTGATATACCAGCCCTGAATCGGTTCACCATCAAAGCTCGATGTGTATTCTATCGAGCGGACCTGACCCAATGCCCTGCGACTGAGTAAGTCATCATTAACCGCAGTCAAAGTGCGCGACTTATTACGGTAATAATAGCCCAAGTCCGCAGGTCGAGATGCATCTCCCTGGGTGTATGCTATGGCACCGTTACTTGCTAGCGAGAATTGCCCACTAATGTAGGGACGACCGAGCGATTGACCAGATACATCCTTGACTAAGGTTTTTACTTTACCCGTTTTGCTCAACTGAGCTAACAGACGCAGACCTCTGTCATCATATTGGATAATAAAGTCGCGGTTATTTTTCCAGGCATACTGCTCAATCGAGCGGTCAAAGTCTGTAGTAATTGTTGCACTATTGCCAGTTTTGAGATTGTGAATGACGAGCTCTGAGTTCTGGTACGGTACTTTAGCATCAGTTCGAGTGAGATAAGCTAGCGTCTTGCCATCCGGAGAAAATTGCGGATTAAACTC
This sequence comes from uncultured Enterobacterales bacterium, assembly GCA_964559635.1. Classification (GTDB taxonomy): domain Bacteria; phylum Pseudomonadota; class Gammaproteobacteria; order Enterobacterales; genus CAXRAF01. The sequence goes on along the minus strand of CAZLIR010000170.1, from coordinate 3,542 downwards.
AGCTCCTGCCCGATCAGTGAGCTGCGATATCGCTCGTGTGTTGACATTAATTTGATACAGATCGCTGTCGTTGGGTTCATACTCCCAGTTGTCAGACTGATTCGAGCGAAACACAATCTCGGAGCTATCGGCAGTCCAGGCAAGTGGGCCGAAATGTTGGTAATTCGCCGCTGTCAGCTGTGTCTCAGTACCGCCGATTGCGGGGATAACAAACACCTGACGATACCTGGGTTTTAACATGCCTCTGCCATCAGCCTGGTATCTGGCTCGCTCAATCAGTACCGGTCGTTTAGACCACTTCGCCCCTTTAGGAGCTTTAGGTAATTTCACAGATTTGGCGAATTGCGACTTGGGAGCATCTACAGCCATGGTAAATGCCAGCATACTTGCGTCGGGTGACCATGCTAAATCGGACACCGGCTTGTCCAGAGCGCTGATTAAGGCAGTTTTATTATGGGCCAGCCAGTGCACATGAATTTGATTGGAGCCAGTCATATTAGAGATGAAAGCAAAGCGCTCACTATCAGGTGACCAAACCACAGAACCATAGTTAAATTGATCGGAAAACAGCGGATAGGATGTTTTCTTGTCGACATCGTATAGCCATAAGCTTCGCTGTGCCGAGTCTGTTATGATATTGTTGGACTGACGAAGATAGATAATCTTCTCGCCATCCGGCGAGATCTGTGCCTGGCTGATCATCTCAAGCTCAAAGATATCAGCCGAGGAAAATGGCTGTTTAGGTATCTCTGCCAGTAGTTGGCATGAAATGAGTAAACTCACTAGAAATAACGGGAACTTTTGTTTCATAGTCTGCCTGTATTATTAATAACTGCTGTGATTTTATGTGGTTATTATGAACGTAACTTGGTAAGAATTGCACCGATATTTTCTGCCCGGGCAATGTAGTCAATGTCTGCTGCCACGGCTGCCGCCTGAACCATGCCATCGTACTGCGCAGACTCTGGATCTTGAATGATGGTTGTACCACCGTATGATTTGAGAAACTTCAGACCCTCAGCGCCATCCGTACCAACGCCCGATAAAATGACACCGATGATCTTACAATCATCCACGGTTGCCAGTGAATGAAGTAGAAGATTTATATTGGGAGCTGCGGCCTGCTCTGCCAAGGGTATAGTCAGGTGCAAGTTGAGGTTATCACACTGGATGTTGGCATTTTCCGGGCAGATATAGATAGTATTTGCCTCCAATCGCTGGCCGTTAGTCGCCGATACCACGGAGATTGGAGTGTGCTTGGCTATTAAATTGACCATGTTGCTCTCGTAGTCTGGCGATAGATGCTGCGCAATCACGTAACAGTGCCCATCATCAGGCGTCAAGCCTGATACCATCGATTGCAACGCTTTTAATCCACCAGCAGAAGCGCCAATTGCAATAATCGTGTGCGGAATAGCCATTTTTTGCATGCTTATTGTTATGTTTTTGTCGCAATGGTCGAGTCTGACGAACAGTAAGCCATTGCTTTTGCATAGGAATTTTTATGCTCCTATGTTAGATTAATGTACGAGTAACAGAGCAAAAAAGAGCTAAAAAGGTCTGCTAAGTTGAAATGACCTAAGCAAGTACTAAACTTTGTTATGAATTATAAGAATAAAATATCAACAAGTGATCCTATACAACGAGTAGTCTGATGGATAAACAGGAAAGCAATGAATTGAGGGCTCGAGCAGAGGCATTAATCTCATCTGGAGAATATGCCAAGCCCGAATTTCAGGGTGATATCCAAGAACTTATCCAAGAATTAAATATATATATGGCTGAATTAGAGGCTCAGAACGATGAGTTGAATCAGGCCTATATTTGTATCGAAGAGCAGTCTCGGGATAACTTTGCTCTGTTCGAACACGCCCCGATTGCCTATTGTGTATTGAGTGAGGATCACCGCGTCATTAAGCTAAATAAGCGTTGTCGTGAATTGTTTATTGATAAAGGCACCTCGCAAAAACAGTTTTTGCCCATCGTTTACAAAACCGCGCAACATTCCACCGATATTTACGCCTGGTTATTTGATGATTCGTTACCCACGATCAGTATCAAATTTTCAAGCGACCCCGATGTCTGGCACTTACTTGAAAAAAAGCCGTATCACACGAATCAGAAGTTGATCGCAATCACCGACATTACGGCACAGGTCAACTCACAAAAGGAGTTGGAAGAAACCTCGCAAATAGCCCAAAAAGCGAACGATGCCAAAGCACAATTTCTTTCCAACATGAGCCATGAGCTCAGAACACCTCTTACCGGGATCATGGGTTTTCTGGAACTAATGCGCGCAGAGG
>CAZLIR010000170.1:0-1229 GCA_964559635.1 uncultured Enterobacterales bacterium | reverse complement strand
GCCAATGGTTTGTTGCATATTTTGAATGATGTTCTTGATATTACTAAACTCAATGATAAGCAACTTAGCGTCCATAAAACGAATTTTGATTTATACGGGTTGATCATCGCAATCACTGAAAAATATCAGTCTAAACGCACCGAAGAGGCCACCAGGGTCACTTATGAAATCGAAGAGGATATGCCACAGTTCATTCATAGTGACCGCGATAAAATCTATCAGATTATCGATAAGTTGATGAGTAATTCGGCTAAGTTTACTGAGAAGGGATTTATCACTATCAGGGTCTCGATGTCAGATCATGAGCCACAAAGAATTCAAATCATGATCGAGGACAGTGGCATCGGCATACCCGTAGATGATATTGAAAGTTTATTCGAAGAGTTTATTCAGGATCCTACCTCATTGCACAGAAACTATCAGGGAACAGGATTGGGGCTTGCAATTTCTAAGAAACTCGTTCAACTTCTTGGCGGTGATATTGATGCCCGTCGCAGTAAAACAGGCGGCAGTCAATTCTGGTTTACCATCCCTTTGGAAATTGCTGAGGCGGTTAATGCACCGAATTCACGCAGAACCGATCTCAAGGGCGCAATGGAGCCGCTGAGTATCTTATTGGCTGAAGATAATCGCTCGAATCAATTAATTATGCGGACCATGTTACAGAAGATGAGCCATCGTGTGGATGTGGTTAGCAATGGCCAAGAGGCTGTAGATGCGTTTCATGCCAATGATTATGATCTTATCATTATGGACTCACACATGCCGATAATGACCGGTTATCAGGCGGCGCAAATTATCCGCTCTTCGATTAAAGATCAGCCCAAACCAATCCCAATCTTATCCTGGACCGCTGATGCCAGACACGAGCATATCAGTCATGTACTGGAGATTGGCATGAATGGTGTATTATCAAAACCCATCGATTTGGATGAACTAAACAATACCCTTTACATGTTTAGCCAACCGGATGCCATCATCCGCTAAACCACAACAGATACTATGTCATGATTGGTGAATTAGCAGCACTTACCTGCGCTGTATTATGGGCCATTGCGGCCAGATTGTTTAAGCAACTTGGTCAGAGCTTCTCTCCCCTATTATTGAATTTCTGGAAGGGCTTGGTTGCCGCTGTACTGCTTTTAATTGCGGTACAATTTCTCCCGTCCCCGACGATTAGCACGTCTACCCTGATGCTCTTACTTGTGAGTGGCGTGATCGGGATCGGC
>CAZLIR010000169.1:0-5500 GCA_964559635.1 uncultured Enterobacterales bacterium | reverse complement strand
CCCCGTGTATGCGTCTTTTTTCGCGACAAAGAACTCAGCCTCTGACAGTGATTACTGAATGGCAGCACAGTGAATCGCAATAAACGGCTTATCGGCACAGGCGGATAGTTGCTGTAACGATGTGGCAGCAAGTTCCTTACCAGTGCCACTCTCGCCAGTAATCAAAACGGTGGCCTTGGTTCCAGCAAGTTTTTCAACCCGTCTGAAGAGGGTTTGCATTGGATTGGACTTACCAATCATATCCAAGAGACGCTCTTGCATGCCGAGCGCTTGTTTTAAGGTTTGATTTTCGGCCAGAATTTGTCTGGTCTTACTGACCTTGTTGAGTGTAAAGAGTAGGGTATGTTTGGTGAATGGCTTGGATAGATAATCATCGGCTCCGGCATGCATTGCCTTTACGGCATGCTCAATACTGCCATGGCCCGTTGCCAGAATAAACGCCAACTCTGGCTGTATGGCACGTGCCTTTTGCATCAACGCCAGACCATCCATGCCGGGCAATTGCCAATCTGAATACAGCAGTTCTACTGGGGTGTCTTTTAATCGTGCCAGAGCCTCCTCAGCGGAGGCGACTGAGGCGACACTAAAGCCGGCATCAGCGATAATCGATTCTACAACCAGGCGTTGATCTGTCTCATCCTCAACAACGAGTACCTGTAGTGGTGCTTTAGACTGGGTCATAGTGTTCTCTGGCGTTTAATCACGAGCTCAATGGTGGTTCCTTCAGGCGAGGATTGTACCAGACTAATCGAGCCGCCATAGCGGTTTTCAGCTAACTTTTGCGCCATGAACAACCCCATGCCGCTACCTTTCTCTTTGGTGGTACGGTGCGGCTGAAATAGGGTTTCTTGTATGGCATCGGGTATCCCTGAACCCTGATCATGAACCAAACAATGGATATCATTTTCATGGGTGGTAAATGTCAGGCTGACCTCAGTGTTATCGGCTGAGGCTTCTACGGCATTGATGATCAAGCTATGGAATATGGCATGCAACTCAGCCTCAATACCGACCATTGTTGTATCTGGACTGAGATCAGAGTGAATAGAGACCTTATCTCGCATTTGCTTCGACTCTAGAATAATGCTCTGCAGAACACTGTTTAAAGTGAACGATTTCGACTCTGCTTCACTCCCCAAGGTGAAGGTCATAAAGGTTTTAACCCAATTATCGATGCGATTAATCTGTCGGTATGCAGAGTCTACCAAGGCGTTGCCGGTATCAGCCAGATCCGACTTATCAACGATTTGACCAATAGTTAAACCTAATGTATTCAGTGGGTTACGAATACTATGTGCTAATCCACTTGAAATAAAGCCAAGCTCTTTATAATGAGCATTCGCTAATAGACTTTCGTTTTCTCGTTGCATTACCTCAAGTTTTTGCGACATGTCATTGAACGTATCGATGCTATTGTTGATCTCAGGACTACTAAACGTATTTCGCGTACTGATTTGAGTGCCTAACTTGCCCTGAGCCACCTCTTTAGCAGCATTTGCCAGGCTATGAATGGGTTGCATCAGTTTACGGGCTAATAAACCCGCTAAAATGAGCCCCACACCGAGAATGATGAGCGTGCTCGTGATCATTTGCTGTTGCAGTTTCTCAACCGCTGCATTCATCTCATCTCTTGGTAAGGGTATAAAGGTACTGCGATTAGCTGATATCAACTGAATTGATTCATCGGTACGCTGGTTATCAATACGAATCTCGACACTCGGAGCCTGTACCTCAATGACCGCTGTACCCATTACAGTTTGGCCAGTGGGTAACTGAATTTCGCGTTGAGTGCTTATACTCTGACTCCGCCGCACATTATTGGCTGTCCAGTTGAGGTTATTCAGCACAAAATATCCGGCCGTATCTTTAGCGACAGAAAAGGCGACTTTACCCAACTCGGACGATACCTGATTGGTGATAGATTGCATCATGTACCATTGGCTACCCAACATGATTACCATGAGAACACCAAACAACATAAACACGCGATTTGCGATTGACATAAAACCTCCGTAACGAGTGCTGAGGGTCAATATACCCGATTTATGAGTAAAGATATGCAAGTCAGATGCCAGACTCTGACCTGAGCCGCTAAGAAGCCTTAAGAACCATCACATTCTGATAGCCTTTGGATTGCAGCTGAGCCGCCTGCATGTGGCTCATCACACCACGTTCACAGTACAGGAGGAAGCGCTGCTCATCATCTGCCTTATCCAGTGTTTTATCCACCTTATAGAAGGGCACCCTGATAACTTGATTATGGGTGAACGGCAATGGCTTTTCATTCTCTGAGTGCCTGATATCAAGGATCACATCGGTTTTTGCGGGCGTACTGACCTCTTTGGTTTGAAATGGTGTCTCTATGACATCCAGAATTTTATCAATTGGCTCTATGGTGGCCTCAGAAATGGCTTGGTCAAGCACGGCAAAATTGAATTTTTGTTCTTCGGCTTCGATTTTTTGGCTTTTGGCATTCGACGTTGGACGATCAGAAATAACCGCACAATACTCAGGCATACTCAAAGCAAATGATTCGGTACCAATCCGTTTAGCTGTAGCAATGATCTCTTGTTTGTCCGAGACGATTAGCGGACGGATGATTAATTGCTCGCTGACCTGATCAATCAGATTCAGATTGGGTAAGGTTTGACTCGAAACCTGAGCCAGACTCTCCCCGGTAACCAGTGCTGACGCTTTTAGTGATTGCGCTATCTGATCGGCTGCACGGATCATAAGACGCTTGAGGATAACTCCCATATGGGTATGGTCGATAGTACTCAGGATCTCAGCAACTACAGGCTCAAAGGGCACATTGATAAATTTCACTCGGTGCGAATAGCTATACTTGCGCCAAAGAAAATCCGCCAGTTGCTTCACGCCAATTTCATGGTTTGCACCGCCAAGATTGAAAAAACAAAAATGCGTCTTGAAACCGCGCTTCATGCTCATGTAAGAGGATACGCCAGAGTCGAAGCCGCCGGAGAGTAGTGACAAGACTTGACCCTGTGTGCCCATTGGAAAGCCGCCAATCCCCTGTATTACCTCGGAGACCATGTCAGCCTGATCTTGGTTGATGTGCACATCGACGGTCACGTCAGGATCGTGTAAGTCTACCGAGGCGCTAGGTACAGCTTGTAGAAGATGACCACCGAGTAATTGCTCTAACTCGTAGGATTTGAAATCGTGATTGCCCTTACGTTTAACGTTCACACGAAATGAATGATCGGTAATTTTTGCAGCATTATGCGCAATCACTTCAGGGATGATCGATTCCGGCGAGCTAAAGGGATAACGCTGGATGCGTTCAATTTTATCGATGCCAGGCATATTTGACAGACGCTCAACCATTTTCTCAACCTCTTGTTCAGAGTCGTTGGTCATGCGCACATCAAGTTGGTCCCACAGTTCCTTAACAGCCACCTTAACCTCTAAATCTCGACTCAAATTACGAATATTTGAGGCTAAATTTTTTGTTAACGAGCGCCGTAAGTTCCTGCTTTTAACCAATATTTCAGGAAACAGTTTTATTACTAGTCGACTAGCCATTTTGCGATTATCATATTTTTTTTAATATTATGTTCCAGATCATAGTACAAAACGCGTGTCAGCTTAATCTTTTTCGTAATATTTAGGGGTCTATCGAGAGGAGTAGCGCCATGAATTACTTTAATCAAACGGTAAATCGCAAGCAGGAGCATGCGCTGAAATGGATGCTGTATCCTGATGACGTTATTCCACTGTGGATTGCTGATTCTGATTATCCGGCCTCTCCAGCAATTCATCAGCGCTTAAGCAACTACGCCGAGCAGACGGTATTAGGCTACCAGCTGGCAGAGCATACACCGGAGCTAAATAGCGCGGCTTTGCGCTGGCTGAAGAGACAATATGATTGGCAAGTGGATCCCGACTGGCTGGTATGGGTGCCCGGCGTGATGGTCGCTGTAAATGCCTGTGTCAGTGTCTTTGGTGCGCAGGGGATTGCTGTTCAGACACCAAATTACCCACCTATTTTAAATCTCGGAAACACCCATGACTGTACTTGCCGAACGATTCAGACCATGGGCGAGATGCCCGATTGGCAGCTCGATTTAACGCATCTGGAGGATACCCTAAAGCAGATGATGGGCGGTCTGCTGGTAATTACCAATCCGATGAATCCCTGTGGCGTGGTGTACACCAAAGACACATTAGAAACCATTGCTGACCTATGTCAGCGCTATGACATTACCATATGCTCAGATGAGGTTCATGCTGACTTGATTCTTGACCAGAGTCAGCATGTGCCAGCCGCAAGCCTCGATTCACTCAAAGATCGGTCAGTAACGATCATGTCTGCTAGCAAAACCTTTAATGTCGCCGGTCTGGCCACTGCATTTGCGGTAATACCGAATGAGACCATGCGTAAGAAGTTTTACCATCACACGGTGCAACAACAATTTTGGGTAAATCCATTTGGTATGCAAGCCACCATCGCAGCTTATACCGAATCAGATGATTGGTATGAGGCTCAGCGTGAACATCTACGCGCACAACAGAGCAGGGTGGCAGAGGCTATCTCAGCCATAGCAGGACTAAAATATTCACCAGGAAGCGCTACCTATCTAGCCTGGATTGATGCCACAGAGTTAGCTACAGACAGCCCACATCAATACTTTTTAGATAGGAAAGTCGGCATGGCTGACGGTGCTGACTTCGGTATACAGAAATATCTCAGACTAAATTTTGCCTGTCCAGAATATATGCTTGTCAAGGCACTCGAGCGAATGGCTAGTTAGCGACTGTAGTGTAACCTAATCAATCCACTTATTGACAACGGGTGGAGCATACGCCTGCATGCATCTTACCAAAGTACTAGGGTCCTGCTCGTTGATCACCATATTTACATGCTCGGGGCGGATAAATTCCTGATCGGCAGCATGCGCCATGAAAGCAGTTAAATGATCATAATACCCAGCCACATTCAAAACCGCGCAGGGTTTGGTGTGAAATCTCAACTGACCCCAGGTGATCACCTCAAACAACTCTTCCATTGTTCCCATTCCACCGGGCATCGCGATAAATCCGTCAGCTAATTCAGCCATGAGACTTTTACGCTCATGCATTGTCTCGACGACATGCATCTTGGTTAGATGCTGATGGGCAACCTCTTTTTTCGCTAATATATCGCGCGGGATAATACCAATCACTTCACCGCCCTCGGCAAGGGCTGCATCGGCAATGGCTCCCATGGTTCCTACACTGGCACCACCATAAATTAACTGAATATTGTTTTGCACCAGTACTTTGGCCAGCGCCACAGCCGCCATTTCATAGTCAGGCAACTTGCCAATATTCGAACCACAATAGACACAGACAGATTTCATAGTCATATAGTATAAGGGAAATTGCTGAAGAAAAAGAGAAGTGGTGGTCGCTGCTGGGCTCGAACCAGCGACCCTCGCCTTGTAAGGGCGATGCTCTCCCAACTGAGCTAAGCGACCAAGAGCGCGAATTCTAAATG
>CAZLIR010000168.1:0-5515 GCA_964559635.1 uncultured Enterobacterales bacterium | reverse complement strand
CTGCGCTGTTTTAATCAAAAGCTCATTATCATAGTTGCCTGACGCTCGAACCTTATTAAATGCCGAGATGACCTGTTGGTAGGCAAATTGCTTCTCACTGTTTTTAACAGCACGAACAAAGCGGTCGATGGCCTGAGCAAAGTTCTCTTCATTGACATCAACAATCAACTTATCAAACGCCTGCTCAAGCAACAGAGCCTGTTTGTCTGTGAAACCAGAAATGTTGATAGTCAGACCATTTGAAGCTGACAGTGAGACACTCATACCGGCGATACTCGCCTCTGTAGCCAGAGCACTTTGCTGGAGATTAAACATATTGGCCCACACATTTAGCATGACATGGGCAGCCGCATTAGTTTGCTTATCTGGGTTGTTAATTTGTACTCGCATCAAACCTTTCGGTTGATTGGCAAAATACTGACTGGCAAAGTTCCAGATCTGCACGCCCTCATGATCATAAGCTTTCTCTGGCTTGTCACCATCGGCTGATGCCTTAGTGTATAAATCAAAGTTTTCCGGGAGTAAGCGATTCACGTCTGGCAGTGTGAGTGCTAATTTTGAAGGCTTGCTCCAAGTGGCAAGTTCTTCATTTGATAATGGCTCAGTACGATACTCACCAGCATAGAAATGCATTTTCTGATCAGCTGTTTCCTCTTTACTGATATACCAAACCAGCAAATTATCAGGTACCAGTTGTGCCAATACTGCATCAATGGCTTCTTTATTGAATTGTGTGTAGTAATACGGAGCATCAATCACATTCTCGATCGGATAATCCTGCATATTCTGGGCAAGATTCGATACATAGCTGAATTCGTTGGTCTTTTCCAAGAAACGGAAGGTGTTATTCAATGAAGTCTGAATTTCCTTAAAGTACTTGGAATCGACACCGGTTTCACGAATCTTGTTCAGATACTGCATAACGGTAGCAACAATAAATTCACGTTGCTCCATACCCTTATCTGTGAGTGAGATGGTGACAGATAGTTGACCGTAGTTACCATAAAGATTCTCTGAAGCGACGCCTGACAGCGATGATATCAGTCCCATTTCCTTTAGTATAAAGGCTGGCGTGCCGGGCATTTCAGAGCCTAACAGGTAATTTACAAATGTATTGGGCTTGTACTGAAACACATCCATGTTGTTGGCAATCGTGAAGTCCAAGATGATCTGCTTCACATCATTATTAGGAATGTAATACACACGCTGTTTGCCAAAGGCAGGCATTTTTTCAGTAACCACCGGATCAGCGATCTTCTTATTCTTGATGGATGAAAAATGCTTACGTGCCAGCTTTTCCATGTCATCAAGGGGTAAGTTAGACAGCATGGCTGCTTTCATGATGTTAGCGGAGTAGTACTTGTCATAGAACTCGACTGTTTCCGGGTGAAGCTTGCTATTTTCCTTATCACCGAGCGTTTCCAGATTACCGATTAAGAAGCGGTTGGCCGGGTGCTCATTCATGAAACTACGCTTAAGTTTAAACTGACCAAAGAAATCCAATTCTCGACGCATACTCCATTCGGCATTCACGGCATTGATTTCTTTCTCAGTATATTCAGGATACAACTTGGGGGCTTTGAAGAAATCTGAGAAACGGTCTAGACCTTCATCAAAGGCCTCGTTCTTGATATTGAACATATAGTTGGTGACATCCATCCATGTGTAGGCATTGGTTCCACCACCATTGGCGGTGATGAACTCGCCATATTCAGCCGTATCAGGGTATTTTTCAGTACCCAGGAATAGCATATGCTCAAGGTAGTGTGCCATGCCCTGCTGAGTCATAGGGTCAAATAACAGACCGATACCTACACTCAGCGCAGCCGCCGATTTCTCAGTTTCTGGATCAGAGACGAGTAATACCTCCAACTCGTTACCAAGCTTGATGGCGCGGTAATCACGCTGATCATTGGGGCTTTTTGTGACAGATGTTGATTTGTGGTCATTTGCTAGTGCAAGTTGGGTTGTCAGGGCGACTAGAACAAGACCTAAAATTGGCTTCAATTTCATGAATTTTCTCTCAGTGACTTTTGAACAAAGATTTTTTAACGCGAGCACAATAAGTGAAATCGGTAAAAGAGGCAAAAGATATATGTTACAAGGTGATACAAATTTTCGGATGAACTTGTTTGATGAGCGACTTATTGGTTTATTTCAATCAGGTCCTGGACACTGATTAGCAGGGTGTCTTCACCGGCAAAATAATCGGCTGCCGACCATTCAATCGACAACGGTCGAATATATTGCTGATCCGGGTAAGTGGTTAGAAATTTCTCAAATCGTGTCGCCAATGAGATGGTGAGTTGCGTTTTACCGAGTGTCAGTGGTTTAGCATCATAAAAGTGACTCAGCTGTATTTCTGGCTTTTGGCCAATAAATTTCACCTCTGGCATATCAGCCAGTCGAGCAACCAACTCATACACCAGTGGCTGAGTGCTACGGTCAATCAATACATACAGAGTTCTGTCAGGATTCTGCTCTGGTATGGTACGCACAAGGCGAATAAAACGCTCAATCAGTGCTCGATCAATTTGTGATATTGACCGTATATCAAGTACGATATTGGTGAGTCTCTGGTTGTTTAACAGCCTATATACCGTTGCTGCATGCTCTTCATACATCAATGTCGACTTCAGCATTTTTCCCGACATATCCCAGCGTAGACTCTGTGGGTCCATCATGTCTACCGCCGTTTGCTCAGGATTATTCTGGCTAAAATAATCCTTGATGTTGATGGGCTTAGCAGCCATCTGAGTGTTTTGATCCTGAACTAAATCAGTACGCTCAAGCGACAACAAATTTTGCTGTTCACCTGAAGCCAGAGTCAGCTGACAGGTCTTCTGGCAGCGAGCACCATAATATCCTAGCAATTCTGTGATCGTGAGGTAATGCGGGATCCAGTCTAAATCTCGTCTGGGAAAATTTGTCGCGAATTGATTAAACAGTCTGATCGCTGACTTGCCATTAATCTCCAATACCTGCTGACCGACGTAGGCATTAAATGGCGCTTCAGCGGCAATAATAAATACCCCTTCCTCGAAACGCGCAAACGTGAGTGGGAGACGTTTCCAGGTTCGGCTCTGCCTCATTAAATTAATGCCGGTCACCGTGTCCTGATTATTGCGGTCGAGTGCATTCAGTGCTCGGCTGATAGTAAACCATGGCGAAAATGGATAACCATCTAACACATTGGGGTTTCTGGTTAGTCGATCTCGGAAGGCCTGCTTGGGGAGTGCGCGCCACGGGTTCGGATGAACTGATTCAAGCGCTTGGGTTAATGCGCCCAACTCACGACTGAATTCAATTTTGCTTGGCTTCGCCTGCAGCGGCAATGACGCCAGTAGCAACACAGTAGCTATGCTCAGAATAACTGATTGTTTGATGAGATTAATATGTCTGTGCATTTGTTTGATCATACAGTATGTATCGGTCAGAAGACTGAATTTATTAGTCTGAGGGATGGATCACTATTTTTCCGTTCCTGTGCTTGGATGTTTGTATAATCTCACTCATAATAAATATAAGTGTTTCACCCATATGAAGTTATGATCATCACCCGCATTTTACACAGTCTGCTCATTCCTCTAATTTTACTTAGTTGTGGCCTGTGGTTGATTTATCACGATGATATCTTGCCAGAAATTCTGGTACCAATTTTAGTGTATTTACCGTTTGCGAGCGCTATTATTATCGTGCTCATTGCTTATCAATTTAATCTATATCGTCTATTTACCCTAGCCTGCCTGATGGCAAGCTGGTACTTCCTCACTGATTTTCAATCAATCAATACCGCCATCCTGACGCCTAATCAGCAGCAATTGTTGATTTGGCTGCTACCGATTGGGTTGATTGGCCTTGGCTGGTTACCTGAGCGAGGTATTCGTACCCTTTATGGGATAATTGGCTGGCTGGTTATTGCAGTTGTCGTTGCGGCTGCCGTGTATGTGTCTCAGACCGAGTTTTATAAGACCATCCTGCAATCAGGATTTCAGTGGTATAAGCCAGTCTCTTGGCTAATTTTGGCCATATTGGTCGTTGCCAGTGTGCATCAAATAGTGAAAATCTGGCGACGTGACAGTGTCATTGATGGAGTGATGTTGATCACCATTATCGCCATCAGTTGGTATTACATATTCCCTACCCCGAGTGAGCTGAGCAAAATCCTGCTCCACAATATATTCCAGATCCTCATTGTCTGGGGGCTCATCAAACACAGCCACGATTTAGCCTATCGCGATGAGCTGACTGGCCTGCCGAGCCGCAGAGCGCTCAATGAATGGTTAAAGGCACCAGGACGGAAATATGTCATAGCCATGCTTGATATCGACCACTTCAAAAAGTTCAATGATCGCTATGGTCATGACGTGGGTGATGATGTTCTGAAAGTAGTGGCCAGTCGACTGAATCGGATCACCGGTGGTGGTCGCGCTTTTCGTTATGGCGGTGAGGAGTTCACGATTGTCTTTTCAGGTAAAGACAGTCATGAATGCACGCCACATCTCGAGGCGGTGCGTGAGGATATTGCCCATTACAAGATTAGTCTCAGAGAGACCAAACAGCGCCCTAAATCAGCTAATAAAGGCCGCAAACAACGTGGTCGGGGTTATCAGGGCAAGCGGATATCGGTCACCATTAGTATCGGTGTTGCCGCACGGACAGCAGAGCGGAACGTTGAGCAAGTCATCAAGGCTGCTGATAAAGCCCTCTACAAGGCTAAGAAAGCCGGCCGCAACTGCCTTGTCGCAGATAAAAGTAAGTAAATTCATCTCGCATCCGCTAAAAATAACGGCTATCTGTTGTTATAATGCCGGCATGATTAATCGGTTCATTTGAACTTGATTTTGCTATAATACTATCAACACATCACATCACTGTTATTTTAAGGACCATATCGTGTTAGAAACTTATCGTGCACACGTCGAAGAACGTGCTCAAATTGGTATCGTTCCGAAACCCATCAGCCCAGAGCAAATGAATGATCTGGTTGATTTAATTAAGAATCCTCCAGCAGGTGAAGAAGCGTTTATTTATGATTTATTGGCTAACCGAGTTCCAGCAGGTGTGGACCAAGCAGCATACATCAAAGCAGGGCTGTTAACTGCAATAGCCAAAGGTGAAACCAGCTCGCCTATCGTCAGTAAAGAGCAAGCGGTCGAACTCCTCGGTACCATGTTGGGTGGATATAACATTGCCACTCTGGTCGAGTTGCTAAGTGATGCTGAACTGGCTGATCAAGCGGCAGATCAACTAAAGCATACCTTGCTGATGTTTGATGCCTTCCATGATGTGGGCGATCTGTGTAAAGCCGGTAATGCCAAAGCACAGGAAGTGATGCAAAGCTGGGCAGATGCTGAGTGGTTTACTTCAAAAGATGCACTACAAGAAAAAATCACCATCACGGTGTTTAAAGTGCCTGGTGAGACCAATACCGATGATTTATCACCAGCACAAGATGCCTGGTCTCGTCCAGATATTCCACTGCATGCTAAAGCATTCTTGAAAAACCCTCGTC
>CAZLIR010000167.1:0-5605 GCA_964559635.1 uncultured Enterobacterales bacterium | reverse complement strand
AAGACAAACCACTGAAGGCACACCAGGTGATTTTCGTACCATTCGTATGGAATTACGTGTACTAGCCGATGTTGGGTTGCTAGGACTACCAAACGCTGGTAAATCTACCTTTATCCGCTCTGTATCAGCAGCCAAACCGAAAGTAGCGGATTATCCATTCACGACCATGATCCCGAATCTGGGCGTTGTATCTTTTGAGCCAGGCCAGAGTTTCGTCATTGCCGATATTCCCGGTTTGATAGAGGGGGCCGCTGATGGTGCAGGATTGGGCACTCGCTTTTTGAAGCATTTAAGTCGCACTCGACTGCTGCTGCATCTGGTAGATTTGATGCCGATCGATCAGAGTGACCCGATTGACAATGCCAAGACCATTCTGGCTGAGTTAGCAAATTACGATCAGACACTCAGTGAAAAGCCGCGTTGGTTGGTATTCAATAAGATTGATCTGGTGCCCGAGGAAGAATTAAAACAACGTTGTCAGGCTGTTATTGATGCGCTGGACTGGAACGGTCCGGTAGCCAGGATCAGTGCGATTGCCCATCAAGGGACCAAACAATTGGCAGGCGATATCATGACCTTTCTCGAAGAGTATGATGAGCTTAATGCGCCAGAAGACCCAGCATCTGACGAACAAGACTAAGCCACCTAAATTAAGTAACTCTGGCTACACCGACTATCAAGCGGTACATCAGCCATAAAAATAGCAACGGAAACAGCAGTGTTTGCAGGATAAACACTACTATCATATTGAGTACTGACTCGCTAATATCGGCAGCGATGGCCTTAAGCTCAGCTATTTGAGTATCAATATTCATCGCCTCAGAAGCATCATCCAGTAACTGCTTTGTACGCTCGATAAATCCGGCTGGCTCTTCCTCGTCAATCGGTTTCTTGGTTGTTTCCTCCAACTCTACCGTTGTTTGCTGTAGTTCAGCTTTCGACTGCTCATATTGCGGTTCAAGGAATACCTCATAAATCCCTTGATTAACAACCGCCACCAGCGGCACCGCCAGTCTGAGAATAACGAGAATAATGGTTGCTTTGAAAAGAACTCCACGGAATTTATCGGTCACGAGCGGCTTGTACCAAACAGCCGTGATACTTGTCAGCATCATCACACCGACCAACAGGCCGAACCAGAGCCATTCTGTCATGGTTAACAGAATACTTTGAGCACCCAATGAAACACTAGTTGCCAATACGATCCAGGAAAAGCGTTCGATTAAATCATTGATCGGATCCAGAATTTCTCCTGGGGTAAGCGTGACTCCGACACCGACAGGCTCGATAGCTACCTCTGTACCCTGTGCGACCGAGATAATGGCATTTAAACCGCGAGCGATACCAAATGCGATCAGGCCGCGTTTAATGCCTTGCTCGGTATACTCATAACCTTTGGCATCCAAAACACCGGTAAAAATGACCAGTGCCAGGAGACCTGTGATAACTGTGGTGAGTATTTTGTTGCGATTATTCATGCCTATCTCATCATAATTGCTCTCACTAGTATTCAACCAGAGTCACAAATATGCAAGTGAGCAACACACACTAGCCATTTAAACATGGATTCAGTCCGCACTAACTAATATCAGTTGTATCAGTAGGTTACATGACATGTAATGCAGCGTGGTAAATTATAATAACAAGGAACAAAGATGTTGCGTATTACCCTGATAGCATGCAGTTTAATGATACTTTCCGCATGTGGCGGCGGAGGCGGATCATCGAATCCTGAACCACCACCTCCACCCCCAGTTGTCGATACCACGCCGCCTGAAGTCACTTTGATTGGCGATGCGACCATTAATCACGAGCAAGGCACAGAGTTTGTCGATCCGGGTGCTACCGCAACAGATGATACCGACGGCACATTAACAGTCACTGTAACCGGCTCTGTTGGCACCGAAGCGGGCACCTATACGCTGACATACACAGCAACTGACGCAGCCGGTAATTCAACTTCGATCACGCGCGAGGTAATCGTAGCTGATACCATAGCGCCGTCAGTGACACTCAATGGTGCTGCATCAATTAATCACGAACAGGGAACAGTCTTCACTGATCCGGGAGCTAACGCCACTGATGTTGTTGATGGCAGTGTTGAGGTCGTGGTCACTGGCGAAGTAGGTACTGCTGCTGGCAGTTATACCTTAACCTACACCGCGACCGATGCTGCAGGAAATAGTGCCTCCGAAACCAGAACAGTCAATGTTCAAGATACTACAGCACCTGTTATTACGCTGAATGGTGAGGCATTTATTCAGATTGATGTCGGCGTACCTTACGAGGAGCCCGGAGCAACTGCAACTGATTTAGTCGATGGCAATGTGGTTGTCACCATCACGGGAACGGTGAATGAGAATGTCGAAGAGGATTATATCCTCACCTATAGTGCGACAGATGCTGCGAATAATACAGCTGAACTAACGCGTACCGTTCGCGTCGGTGAGGGCAATACTTCAGATGACATCATTGTGTTATCTCAAGGGGTTGCAGGTCCAGAATGGGATGGCGGCTTTAATGCCTTTGATACGCAAGCGCCATCGGATTGTAGTAATGATGGCGGTGCGGGCTGTCCTAGTATCGGTTGGTCTATCGTCAACGATGCTGAGCGCGGAGAGGTCTTGGAAATTGAGCACTCTTCAGCGGGTGACTTTGCCATTTTCTTCATCATCAGTAGTAATACCATCGATTTGACCGAGTATCGTGATGGTGCATTGATTTATGATTTGAAAACAGTTGTCGGAGATGGGCTGTATACAACCAAGCTGGACTGTGTCTACCCATGTACCTCAGGCGATAAAAATATCACTGACCCAATCGGTGAAACCTGGACTGAAGTCATCGTGCCACTGGCAACATTGGAAGCCTCGAATTTAGATCTTGCGCGGGTGAATACTGGTCTGGTGGTATGGGCGCGCAATCATACGGGGAATGTTTTCCGCGTCGATAATGCGCGGTTCGTGAAGTCATATACCGGTGAATCTTCTATTGGAAACTCCGGAAGTGGTCCAAATCCAGTGGATTACAATCTGATGGCGTTTGGTGCGGGTAATGTATCTGACACCATCAATCCTGCGAGTTATCGTTGTGACATTATTCCAGAGGCTAACAACCGAAGCTTCTTGTATAACGCCGGAGTTAGGGTCAGTACCGAATTAACAGGCTGTTTAAATGAGCCTCGCGACCCACAAGGTGTACCCGCTGAGGCAACGCCACAAGTGGTGGGTGATGCTGCGGCAGAACCTTTACAGACGCATCGTTGGTGGGGTTCTGTTTCTTATCTGGGTGAAATGACCAATGGTGATCCTAATAGCGCTGCTTACATAACGCCTGATCCAATTTCTGCCAGAATTAGTAACACCGGTTTTCGTGTGATTGGGTTACCGGCCGGTATTCGTACCGTGAACCCGCGAGAATTTGCTTATCCAATACCGGATCCATTTGCTGAAGTATTTGACGGTATTGCGGTCGGTAATAGTGTGCACAACAACCTGCAAGGATTCACCAGTAAGACATCGGATGGCAGTATCACCGTTGAATGGCAGTCAGGTGGTGTGGCTGTGATGAATGCCACCTTCGTTCATGGCTCGCCCTATGTCTATATTAACGTTCTCGATGGAGACCTAGAGCTAAGGACACTCAGAGAGGATGGTGGAGAGAAGGGCACTTACTTCCTCGGTTCAGATAGTTTTGGTGTTTGGACCAATGTTGCAGGTCAAGCAAACTACTTCCTGTTAACCGGCGATGGTGCGACAACCTTCACCAATACCACGGGTAATGTGATTGGCGTATCAAATCCCACTGGGTCGTATACCCTCACGCTCATGCCGACATCGTCAGAGCCATCAAGTGCGATGATCAACTTTTTCGAGGCTAATGCCAGAAATGTTGTAGATACTGTCTCGATTGACTATCAGATAGATCCTGCAACGCAAGCGGTTGAGGTCACCCGAAGCTATTTAAATGCTGCTGGTGTGCCAGTGACTACCGTTGCCGGTATGCAACCATTACATTGGAAATATGCCACCGGCACTCAAACTGAGACCGGTTATGAGGTTCGAAGTGCGCGGGGTATTACCAAGTTTGTAAATCAAAGCAGTTTTACCTATGAGCTACCACATGTCGGTGTATTACCTGCCTTACCGACCTTTGAGTCAGAGTTAGATGTAGCCAGATTAACGGGCTTAATCGACGACTTCCTGGCGGTGCCGACATCGCAGTGGATCCGCAACGGAGGCGGGGTAATCACGCCTGGGTCGGAAGATACCTATTGGTCTGGTAAAGCTTACAATCGCGTCGCTGAGCTGATAGCCATCTCCGATGCGCTTGGATTAACAACCCAGAAAACTGCCTTAATTGACTGGTTGAAAGCTGAGTTAGAGGATTGGTTTACTGCAGAGACCGATGGCACCCTCGATGAGAACAAGTACTTTGTCTACGATGAGAATTGGGATACCTTATTCGGTATGGAAGAGGCGTTTGCATCGCATCAACAGCTTAACGATCATCATTTCCATTATGGCTATTTTGTCCGGGCTGCTGCAGAGATTTGTCGTCATGAGCCTGATTGGTGCTCAGAAACCAATTATGGCCCCATGGTCGAGCTGCTAATCCGTGATTACGCAGGTGGTCGTGATGACCCCATGTTCCCCTACCTACGCCATTTTGACCCGGCTAATGGTTTCTCGTGGGCTTCAGGGAGCGTTAACTTCATTCGTGGTAATAACAATGAGTCCACCTCAGAAGCTGCAAACTCCTATGGTGCGATGATTCTATATGGCTTAATCACCGGTAATGAAGAGATCCGTCAGCGGGGTCAGTATATGCATGCTTCGACCTCCGCAGCGTATTGGGAATACTGGAATAATATCGGTGGTTATAGCTCAGCTGATCCAGATGACAATAACTTCCCGGCAGGTTACAGCCTAATCGCTACCTCAATCATCTGGGGTGATGGCGGCGTGTTCTCGACGTTCTTTAGTGGGGCCGTGTCCTATATTCTGGGCATTCAGGGCTTACCTTCAAACGGTCTGATGATGCATATTGGTATTTATTCCGACTATCTGGTTGATTATGTTGAGCTCGGTGTCAGTGAGGGTAACAACATGTTACCTTCAGGATTGATTGATATTGATGGTACCATCGATCAATGGCCTGATATCTGGTGGAACATCCTCGCCATGACCAATGCCGACGCCAGTATTGCTGACTACGAGTCAGTGACGACTTATGACGCCGAAATTGGCGAGAGTAAGGCCCATACTTATCACTGGATTAATACCTTTAAAGTTCTGGGACAGATAGCCATGGGCGGGGTTGGACCGGGCTTTATATCGGCTGATTATCCGACTGCAATGGCGTTCTCAAATAATGGCGTCACTAACTATGTGGTCTATAACTATGGCGCGACTGAATTAACCGTTACCTATAGTGATGGCACCATTGTGAATGCCGCGCCCCAGCAGTTTACGGTAGTGAGTCAGTAGGTTTCTCGAGCAATAAAAAAACCGGCTATTAGCCGGTTTTTTTGTGTTTGTCTGTCAATCTTTAGATTGCTTTGATTTGGGCAATCAAACGAGACTTGTGACGCGCAGCTTTATTC
>CAZLIR010000166.1:3170-5612 GCA_964559635.1 uncultured Enterobacterales bacterium | reverse complement strand
CGTGTCTGTGATGGCACAGGGCTTTCCTGCGAACGTCAATGTCACGACTGTAATTACCACTCAATTACGTCCAACTGCCTGGGTCTCAGGCGAAGTAGTCAGTCCGAACAACTCGACAATTGCTGCTGAAGTAAATGGCCGGGTCGTGGCGTTAGCAGAACTCGGTACTGCTGTTAATCAGGGAGAAATTGTCGCTCGCATTGACGACACACGACTTTCTCTGCGCGCTAAAGAGGCACAAGCGTCCATCGCCAGCAGTCGCGCAAGGTATGAATTCTTAGCTTCAGAAGTGACCCGAATCAAAGCTCTGGAAAAGCGTAATTTATCTGCCAAAACTGAGCTTGACCGAACCATCAGTGAGCGTGATTCAGCCAAGAGTGATGTTGCAGAGGCTGAGTCTCGATTAGCACAAATACAACAAGACATAGAGTTCGCAAGCATTCGTGCGCCATTTGACGGTTTGATCACACATCGACTGAGTAACGTGGGAGAATTTGTTCAGGTCGGGGCTGGTGTCATTCGCATGGTTGAAACCTCCAACACTGAAGCAAGTATCTTTGTGCCCATTACTTCTTATCCATTTATTAAACAAGGTGAGTCACTCGCGATCGATTCAGCATTGGGTCGAGAAGAGGCTAAAGTAAAGTCACTCATTCCGGTGGCAGAAACCCGCAGTCATCTTATGGAAATCAGACTGGATATGAGTTCACTTAGTTGGCCCATTGGCTTAAAAATTCGTGCGGCGGTTCCCAATGCCGAAACCAAGCAGGTCGTGGCACTTCCCCGAGATGCTCTGGTACTTAGACGTGACGGCGTTTCGGTATTTCTGGTCAGAGATAACAAGGCCGTTCAAATCCCTGTGCAAGTAGGTATTGGTCAGGGCGATCTGGTCGAAGTGATAGGCGATGTTCAACCGGGCGACCAAGTCATCATTCGTGGCGCAGAGCGGTTGTTCCCCGGACAACCGGTCAATATCAAAGAGTCTAATAGTCACTTAGTATCGGGTAAGTAATTACCATGGGTATTACACAGAGTGCACTGAGAAATCCTACAGCGGTCATTGTGGCCATCCTGTTGGCTATGTTGTTTGGCATTATCAGCATCACACAGTTGCCCATTCAATTAACGCCTGATATCTCACAGCCTGAAATTACCATTCAAACCAACTGGCGTGGTGCAGCACCTGAAGAAATTGAGTCTGAGATTATTGAACGACAAGAGGACGTCCTAAAGGGTTTGCAGGGCGTGACCTACATGGAGTCGTCATCCAATTTCAGCAACGGCAACATTACTCTCTACTACAAGACTGGAGCAAACCTAAACCGTGCTTTGATTGATGTCATGAATGCGCTTAATCAAGTGCCATTCTATCCGCCAGATGCTACCGAGCCGGTCATCACTGTGGGTGGTGATAAAGTATTCAATGCCATTGGTTGGTTTGCACTGAAACCCAAACCCGGAAATGAGCGTGAAGTCGCGACGTATTATGATTATGTCGAAGAGGTGGTTCAGGCACGAATAGAACGTGTTTCTGGCATCGCCCGTGCGAATGTATTTGGTGGTATCCGTTCTGAGTTGCGCGTGACTTTTGATCCATACAAGGTGGCCGCCTTAGGTTTAAATATCCCTGACCTTGCGGGTCGTCTGGCCGGGAATACAGATACCTCAGGCGGATTTAATGATGTTGGCCGACGTAAATATACCTTACGTTATTCAGGCAAATACGGCGCCGAACAATTAGCGCAAATGGTATTGGAATGGCGCGATGGGCAACCTGTGTATTTATCAGATGTTGCTACCGTTAGTCAGACCTATGAGGATAGAACCGGCATTCTGACGCTTGATGCAGAGCCTGCTATTGCGCTGGGTATTACCGCTGAAACTGGCGTTAATGTGATTGACGTGATGGCTGAGTTAAAGGCGGCCGTGAATGAGTTAAATGAAGGGCCACTAGTACGCGAAAACTTGCAGATTATTCAGATGTATGACGAATCTTTATACATCAATGACTCCATGAGTTTAGTACGTAATAATCTGCTGTTAGGGATGATTCTGGCTATCAGTGTATTGTGGTTCTTTTTACGTAAATTCCGTGCCACCTTGATCGTAGCTGTAGCAATACCTATTTCGATCATTGTTACCCTGATTGTGATGAACATGCTGGGCCGAAGCCTGAATATTATTTCCATGGCAGGACTCGCCTTTGCCGTCGGTATGGTGCTTGATGCAGCCATCGTAGTGCTGGAGAACATTGTTAGGCTGCGAGAGAAGGGCGAATCAACAGAGCAGTCGGCGCTCATGGGGGCAGGGCAAGTATGGGGTGCTTTGGTGGCATCGACCGCTACTACCGTTTCTATCTTTCTGCCGATCGCGTTTCTGGAAGCCGTCTCTGGTCAGTTATTCGCCGATCTGGCTATTACCATTTCCACCGCTGTCGTAATC
>CAZLIR010000166.1:0-3160 GCA_964559635.1 uncultured Enterobacterales bacterium | reverse complement strand
CAGTTATACCAACGGCAGCCAGAAACTTGCTGGAACAGGTCAAAGAGGAAGATCCTCATAAGGGGTGGTGGCAGTCAATTACCAAGGGGGTCATGACCATCACCTCAACGCCAGCTCGACGGGCATCATGGGTTGCTGGTCTAATGGCTTTTTCAATTATCGGTAGTTGGGCTATTTTTCCAGCGGTGGATTACCTACCTAAAGGTAATCAGAATCAGTTTGGCGCCTTCATATTACCCCCACCGGGACAGAGTTACCTAGCAGCCAGATTGGAAATGTCTGATACAGTCAATAGCCGACTTAAACCTTATCTGACGGGTGAGAAGCAACCACAAATTGCCCATACCTGGATGGGTTTCTTTGGTAATTTTGGTTTCATGGGTGGTCGTGGTGTTCATCCCGAGGAGATTCAGGATATCCTAGGGGTAGTGAATGGTGTATTACTGTCAGGTTTCCCTGATACCATTGCCTTCGCTGCACAATCGCCGATTTTCGATGGTTTGGGTGGTAGTCGTCAGATCAATGTCGATATTCAGGGTAATGATGTCGATAATTTGTTAGCCGCAGCTCAAGTAGGTTTTGACTCGATATCACAAGCTCTGGAAGGGGCTCAGATTCAGCCGACACCGGGACTGACGCTGGCAGAGCCCGAGTTACGTATGGTACCTAATGAGCGAGCAATCGCTGAAGCGGGTTGGACCCGACAGCAGGTCGCTTCACTGTCTCAGGCCATGGGTACTGGATTATACATTGGCGATTATTTTAACGGTCAGCGTCGCTTGAATGTGCTGTTGCGAAGTACTGATTGGGATGCGCCGGAAGATTTAGCGGCCATTCCTTTATTTACACCCGATGCCGGCGTTCAACCGTTCGGTAAATTGGTCGATCTTAAGCGGACTGCTGGTCCTAGTTCAATCCGCCGGGTCAATCGTCAGAGAACCATCACTTTGCAGGTAACGCCACCGGATAATGTCAGTCTTGATGAGGCAATATCAGTGATCAAGGAGCAGTCCGAATCCACGATTCTGTCAACCCTGTCTGAGAGCGGACGAATTGAATATCGCGGAAGTGCTGAGGCGCTAACAGAGGCGATTAAAAACATGAGTAAGAGCTTCATCCTGGCGATCATTATCCTGTATTTACTTATGTCTGCATTGTTCCGTTCATTCAAGGATTCATTACTCGTATTGTTGACCATCCCGCTTGCAACAATCGGCGGACTGTTACTGTTGCGTATTACTGATTTGGTCATTTTCCAGCCGCTGGATCTGTTAACCATGATTGGTTTTGTGATACTGCTCGGACTGGTGGTTAACAATGCGATTTTACTGGTCTACCAAACCAGAAACGGCGAGCGGGAAGGACTAAATCGTCGTGATGCTGTCGAGGCAGCTATTCGAGTGAGAATTCGTCCAATCCTGATGAGTACATTGACGAGCCTGTGTGGTATGTTGCCGTTATTACTCGTGCCCGGCGCTGGTGCAGAGCTATATCGTGGTATCGCAGCTGTTATTGTTGGTGGTATGGCAGTGAGTACAGTATTTACTTTAATATTCCTGCCATCGTTGATGCAGATGAGGCAGACAAATCCGAAAAAGCTGGCAGCCATGCCACCTCTGGACTCGAGCTATTGAGCTGAGTCGTTCTCAGGCGACTTTATTGACGACCGCGATTAACTTATTCGGTTGAAATGGCTTTAATATCCAGCCAGTCACGCCGGCAGCTTTCCCCTCAGCTTTTTTCTCTTCCATGGCTTCAGTGGTCAGCATGATGATTGGTGTATATTTGTAATTCGGTAAGGTTCGAAGATGCCTAGTCAACTCAATGCCATCCATATTTGGCATGTTGACGTCAGTGACAACGATATCGTACTGCTCTTCTTGTGCCTCAGCCAGACCCGTCTTACCATCGGTGGCTTCGACGACTTTATGCTCAGCGGTTTCCAGTGCAAACTTTACCATTTTACGAATCGATACTGAGTCATCCACAATCAGTATGTTAGCCATTATTATCCTCTTTAAATGACGCTTTATTGTGCTAGGTATACCTTTAGTTATAATAAAAATTCTCATTTTTTCAAGAACAGACCATTACATAGCCAAATACCATCCGATCAAACGCTGAAATTGTTGAAATCATATGTAAAAATGCCGTTTTGCTGAATTCTTTAAGCCATGTATAATGATTAACCAGAAGCAAAACAAACAATCATAATAAATCGCCAGTTTTAGGAACCAAAAAATGCAATTTAGTGGTGAAGAAGCTATTCTAATCGTTGACGATGAGGAAATACTTCTTGAAATGGCCGGAGAAATTCTAGAAACCGCAGGCTACCATATCACCAAAGCTGCAAGTGGCAAGGAAGCGCTTGATCTTCTGCACGCTCATGAATACGACCTATTATTTACTGACGTCATAATGCCTGGTATGACTGGTTATCAATTGGTTCGAGAGGCATCACAAATAGCGCCGAAAATGAAAGTGTTACTGACCAGTGGTTATCAGGTAGGATACGAACAAGCTGATATCGATCAAAAACTCATCGATAACGTCGTCTCCAAGCCCTATGGCGATCTTAAGCTATGTCGTGCCATAAGGAATGCACTGGATGAGGACTAGTTCCTCATTAACGCTAAACATCCCCAGTCCTCTTGAAAGATTCACATTCAGTGAGTTTAACCCCAAAGCCCCTCATATCGATATCAAACGCGATGATCTCATTCACGGGACGCTATCTGGCAACAAACTAAGAAAGCTAGCCGGTCATCTCAGCAATCTACAATCCGAGCAGATGTGTGGTTTATTGACTATGGGTGGTCCCTGGTCTAATCATCTTCATGCCAGTGGCTGGTTATGCCATACACTTGATATACCCATGGTTGCCCTTGTGCGAGGCGAGCAACCTGACAAGCTTACAAATATGCTCTCTGATCTGCGAAACTGGGGTATCGAATTGCGCTTTATTAGCCGGAGCGAGTACCGTCATCTGAGGCGTTATTATGAGAATTCATCAGTTGATACGCCTGAGATATTCGCAGAATTTAGTGACCATTACTTCATTCCAGAGGGTGGAAGAGGACCACTGGCAATAGACGGATTGTCCGAGCTGGCTGCTGAACTAAATCATGATTATGATGCCGTGTATGTCGGTGTTGGTACC
>CAZLIR010000165.1:0-5645 GCA_964559635.1 uncultured Enterobacterales bacterium | reverse complement strand
CTATGATGATGGCCATCCAGCCATTCCCAAGCAGTAAATTTAATCGGTCTTTAAAATCCTCTGCGCGATTGCTGTCAGTTCTCACCTCAACACCATCAGGTAACAGAGTTTCTTGAGCGGTTATGACCCGTTGCACAGCTTTGGCTATTTCCAGTGGCGACTGGTCACCAATTCGGTAAATTCTGATCCCTATGGATGGTGTCCTATTGAATTGACCATGAAAGCCTGCTTCCTCGAACCCATCATAAATATTGGCAATATCGCCCAATCGAACCACAGCACCGGAATCAGTTGTGATAATGGGTATCGTGGCATACTCATCAGACCACTGTTTACGTTCTTTCATCCGGATCAGCACTTCACCCTGATTGGTTTCAATCGCGCCGGCTGGGACGTCTTGTGCTGCCGATGAGATGAGTCTCGCGACACTACCAAGCGTCAGTCCATACTGCCGAAGTGTGCGTTTGGGAATCTCAATATGGGTCACATAGCGTGGTGCATTATTCAGTGATACTTGTGAAATTTCAGGCTCGTTGGCAAGACTATCTCTGAATTGCTCAGCCAATTGCCGCAGTGTCCAGATGTCTACATCGCCGAACAAGGCAATATTCATTACATCTCTCTGTTGCACTTGCATTGACACAGTAGGGCGCTCAGCGTCCTCCGGAAAGGTTCTGATACGGTTCACCGCCTGATCTACATCTTGAAAGGCTTTCATGCGATCAACACCGGTGACTAGTTCAAGCGATATTGAACCACGCGCTTCCCCAGCGTTTGAGGTCATCTCTTTGATGCCTTGTACACCTCGAACGGCTTCCTCGACCGGTTGTAGAATACCTTTCTCAACTTCCTCGGGAGATGCCCCGGGGTAATCAACACTGACCTCTATGATGTCCAGTTCAAAAGCTGGATAAACCTCTTTTTGCACCTGTGTGGCCATATAGAGCCCACCGGCTAGCAGAAGTACCATAAAGAGATTAGCAGCGATTGAGTTACGCGCCATCCATTCGATAGGGCTCAGCCAGTTTGTTGTGCTGGTCTGAGCCATCACTCAGCCTGCAAATTGAGCACAGATTGGCTTTTGAGTTCGACATTCGCCCCTTGGCGAACGGCCGATATATCTGTTGTTATGACTTGATCACCTTCAGTGATCCCCTCTGAGATATAGGCGAAATTTTCATCACGATAGAGCACAGTCACATTACGGATATCTAGCTTGCCATCCTTCATAACCCAGGCTGTGTCACGTTTGCGCAAGTACTGTACTGGCAGTTTCACTGAATCATTGATGGTTTTAGCAGGCAAGTCAGTTTCGACATATGTACCGGCAATCAGGGCATTTGAGCTAATCTGTTGATTGTTACTAGTCAGGCCTAAAGGATCATTCACCTCTATCAGGACGCGAGCCATGCGGGATTGCTCATCTAACCGAGTAATCACTTGAATGAGTTTACCTTGGTGTTCTGTTTCTTGGTTGCCAGCAGTGGTATTTTTGATGACAACATTTGCCTTATCATCAGATGCTGGTGCAGCGAGCCAAGCAAGTTGCGAGAGTGGGATGTTGGATTCAATCCAGTAAGTTTTTGTACCAATGACGTCGGCCAGCACATTACCGGGAGTCAACTGTGAACCGAGATTTGCCTCACGGGAGAGTATTTGTCCACTGAATGGCATGGCAATTACGGTGCGTTGTAGTTCGATTTCAGCCTGTTTAACCATGGCCTGTGCTGTTTTTACTTCAGCCTCGGCCTGTTTCAGCTGCGGTTGTCTGAGGATCAGTGCCTTATTATCACTTGCTATGGTCTCGCTAACCAATTCAAAGGCTTTTTGTGCCCGGATTTGCTCACCTTGCTCAATGGCGTAGGCTGATTCTGCTTTGGTAAGCTCTGATCGAGCTCTCTCCAGTGCGATCTCAAAGTCGGTAGGGTCTAATTTGATCAACCATTGCCCTTGAGATATGAGGTTACCTGGCACAAATTGCGGAGAAACAGCAATTACTTCACCGCCGACACGGGGCTTTAATTGTATAGTCTTGGAGGGTTTGACTACACCGTAGGTCCTGATCACAGGCACATGGTTGCCCCAATCGGCGTTTATCACCTCGACCAACATTGGGGTCTTTTTAGTGGCACCGTCTTTCTGCGCTTTGGGCTCAGTACTGAATATGACACTGATTGCCAGCGCACTGCCAATAATCATTACTGTACTTGTTAGAATCGTCTTTACGGTCGTTTGTCGTAGCATTATTTTTTTACTGAATTAATGTGGCATTACACACGCTAAAAATTACGATGACTCCTAGTCATTGGATTCTATTTTCACGATTAAATTTAGTCAAATAAACTACTTATTAACCGATTATGACGAATAAGATTGTGGCTGTGACCGCAGGTATCTGTATTCGAATCGAAGTCGTAATTACCATTAACAAAGACAGAGCATGGTAAATTATGTATATAAAGGCTTTATTGGTGGTGTTAATGGTTTCAGTTCCCGTGAGTGCAAACGATTTAAATTCTGATGTTCAGCGCTGGATGATTGTCAATGATACGGTCATGGGTGGGCGTTCTCAGGCAAATCTATCGCTGGTAGAGGGCGAGGGTGAGGTATTCCGTTTTGACGGCCTCCTGTCTCTAGAGAACAACGGCGGATTCGCCAGCATCAGAGCCGTGTTCCCGAGGAAGTATTTTGCAAATTCTGAACATATCTGTATCAGAGTCCGAGGCGACGGTAGAAAATATCAACTGCGATTGCGCGGCGGACGACAGCTCGATGGCATCGCATTCGCTCAAACATTTAATACAGAACCCGGAAAATGGTTGAATTATTCGTTCAAAGTTTCTGAGTTTGTGCCAACTTTTCGTGGCAGAACACTAAGGAACGTCAGAGACATAATGAGCGAG
The DNA here is from genome assembly GCA_964559635.1 of uncultured Enterobacterales bacterium. Classification (GTDB taxonomy): domain Bacteria; phylum Pseudomonadota; class Gammaproteobacteria; order Enterobacterales; genus CAXRAF01. The sequence goes on along the minus strand of CAZLIR010000165.1, from coordinate 2,742 downwards.
GAAATCAGACAAGTTACCTTTATGATTGCTGATAAATCTGAGGGTGAATTTCAGCTAGACTTTACCTCTATCAACCCCTGCAATCCAAATGCCACGATCTAGGATTTAGTTAGCCGCTACTCAGAGGGCTCAGCACCAACCCTGTCGCCATTGCTCTGGGTCTTCTAACTCATGCCAATTAATAACATACTCATTTTGATTAATGACTGCCTCGAGTTTACACCTATCAATAACATCAGCTTCATCTTTGTAAATAGCGACAACAATGAAATGCTTTTCTTTGTTCGAGACAGACACAGCTGTCCATTTGGAATGTAGTAACTTTCTGGGGTTAATGCGACGTTTCATGCTATTTGCTCAATGTCACGAGTGCGCTGAAGCCAGTCATCAGTAACCACAAAACCGCGCATTAACTCTTTGTCATCAGCCATAGCGACAACCTGTTTAGCACCTAGCAGATGATCAATCTCAAACGGTTCTAGGAGATCATGTTCGCCCGCACAAATCTCGGCTAACCAGAACGGCTTAGCGAGGCTATACCAACGGATATCAGACTCATTTTGCTTGTAGGTATTGAATTGTTCACTCGACATCCAGAACCCTTTTAAATGGTCGTCATTAATCTCATTAGGGTAGCTAAAGCGCTGCTGTATATAGGCGTCAAAAGGGTAGTAGAGCCGCCCTCTGGTAATCAGTGCTTTGGCATCAGCGGGCACGTAAGGTAAATCGTTACATCCTGCTTCTAAAGCCTTCTCGCCAAGCATTAATTGGTGTGTTAACAGACGCTGGTACTTTAAATCGAGCCTGTCATGTAGTCCTGGTCCCACCCAGTGAGATAACTGATCACCTTGACCGAGTTGTAAGTAAAACTTCACCGCTACTTCGACATGAATAGATTGACGCTTAGAAAGAGTCTCTAAGATGACATCATATTCACCCAAAGTACGTGTCTCAGTCCTGACTTGATAATTCGTATTGAGTACACGGTAGTTTTGATTCAATCGTAATGCCTCAAATACGAGTTTTTCGAAATAGATTCCCAATCGCTTAAACTCGGTCTCATAGGTATCAGGAAGACTGGTAGCATTGGATAGCAATTCATGAGCGGTAATGAGGTTTTGGCCCATGTGTGATGAGACAATTTGGCTATTAATCAGTTCTGGACTATTCTTTAACCAGTGATAGTCACTTTTAAAACGTAATGAGTTGGCGCGTGAAGGCATCAAAGTTCACATCTAATTAATCCGGTTGAGAATATCAACAGTACAATAAACTCATCACAATAACTACATCATCAGGAGAGAGAAATGAAGCTAGTAATCATCGCAGTTATTATGGTTATCTCATCATCAAGTTTGCTGGCAAAACAGGCCCAATCAGAAAAGCAAGCCAAGGAAGCAGTGGAATTTCGTCAGTCAGTTTTCAAACTGGTCAAGAGTAATGTCGGTGCACTGGGTGGTATGGCGCGCGGTAAAGTAGCATTTGACGCGGCTGTGGTGGAGAAAAATTCTCATCGATTAACACAGTTATCGAAGATGATCCCTGATTATTTTGTTGTGAATACCAGTTCATTTGACGTGCAAACAGAAGCACTTCCAAAGATCTGGGATAACATGGATGATTTCACAAGCAAAGCAAATAATTTCCATGAAGCAGCTATGGCTTTGCACGAAACTGCTAAGACGGGTGACGAAGGGAATACCAAAAAGGCGATCGGCAATTTATTTAAGACGTGCAAGTCTTGCCACGATGAGTACAAAAAAGACTAATCAGAAGTAATCAACCGTCTCGGGCGCAAACACAGCCACCAGGCAATATACTAAAGCGCCCGCAATACCTACAACCAATAAGGCCCTTAGCGAATAATGGTCACTGATACCAGAATCAGTGACGTTTTGTTTACGTCCAGTAAACATGGCTGAAACTAATCGTTGTTTCTTATAAAACTCATAGAGAACAATAGTGACGATGTGAATTCCGATAAACCATAGCAGAACCTCAAACGTCGTATGATGCAAGCTTGACATGAGTTTCTGCACTTCGTCACTCACGGAAGGGTAGTAGGGGCCATAGAAGAATATATCATCAGTCATGAACAACCCGGTTATGGCCTGCGTCATTAACAACAGGATAAGTATTACAACGGCCAGACCGCCCATCGGATTGTGCCCGGCATAGGCCTGACTATCGCTTTTAAGCAAGGTCTTGCTGTATGACAAGACAACAGCAGGAGAGTAGAGAAATTGCCTGAAGCGGGCATAGGTTGAGCCAACGAACCCCCAAACAATCCGAAACAGAATTAAACTGAGTAATACATAGCCGCCAATTTCATGATAATCCATCCAGTCGTCCATAACTGAGATGCTGAACCACTGGAAAGCAACTAACAGAACAATAGACCAGTGAAACAATCTGGTTGCTAAATCCCAAATCAGGGACGAGGATTGGTTGCTATTATTCACCGCTCTCAACTAACTCAAATCGCAGCATTGTTTTACCATCGACATTGACTTCTTCACTGAACATACTGGCAGGTCGGACCCATAGCGCTCGCTCGCCATAGAGTGGCCTGTATAGCACTAGCGTTTCCAATGTCTCGCTATGAGTGACCATATCAATCACTTGATAATGATTACCTTTGTAATGCTTATATGTGCCTTTTTCTATTATTTTATTCATATATTTCAATGATATATAATTAATACTTAAAGTTATTTATAAAATTATATTAATCCAAATATC
>CAZLIR010000164.1:0-5646 GCA_964559635.1 uncultured Enterobacterales bacterium | reverse complement strand
ACCTGCAGCAAAAGTACCCTGATAAGTCTTTTGGACTGACGGTTCTGGATACCGTTGACTCGACCAATAGTTTTTTAATGAGCCAACAGTCAGCGACCAATCCGCAGGTTTGCATTGCGAGTGCCCAAACAGCAGGCCGCGGACGATTCGGGAAATCATGGCAGACGCAACCCAATAAAAGTCTCTGCTGCTCTATTCGCCTAGCAATGCATCAACCACTGGATCAATTGATGGGCTACAGTCTGGTTATCGCATTGGCGATTAAATCTGTACTGCAACCAGTCGTGAACAAAACCATCCAACTGAAATGGCCGAATGATATTCTAGTTGATGATAAGAAGCTCTGTGGCATCTTGATTGAGAGTTGTTCTCACAGTCAGGCGATGGTTGATTTAGTCATTGGTGTCGGGATCAACCTTGAGGCGATAGATTCAGATACATTTGAGTCGATATCTCTTGATGAATGTGAGATAAAATCCCACTATACTGATAATGAACTCGTTGCTTCATTGATTGCTGCCATTGTGAGTTACTCTCAAGACTTTCAGAGTCATGGTTTTGAGAAATTCCAGACTGCCTGGTTGAATGAAGATCGCTGGGTCGGTTCAGAGGTAACTGTCACAATGGCCAATGGCCAGCAGAGTTCGGGGCGTTATAGTGGGCTGGATAATAAAGGCCAAATAGAAATTCAAATGGATGACGTAACCAAGTCATTCAATGCCGGTGAAATAAGTTTAAGAAGGAAATAAGTCTAATGCATTTGCTGATCGATCAGGGTAATACACTATTAAAGTACGGTCTCGTTGAGAATGGAGAGTTGTCCAGCATCGAGAGTGGTCAGTTGTTTGACCTGCGCCAGTTTATTGAAAATAGAGACATATCGTCCGCGTATGTCTGCTCGGTAAAAAATGTCAATAATCGACAAGTGATTGAAGATTTACTCAATGAATTCAATATCGCGAGTCAGTTTGCCGAAACGGAACTCGAGAAGAATGGTCTGACAAACAGCTATGAAGACCTTGAGTCGATGGGTACTGATCGCTGGTTGGGCATGCTGGGTATTTGGAATCAGCACCGGGATGAATTTGTCCTGATCGATTGTGGTACAGCCATTACCTTTGATCATGTCGATTCGACTGGACAGCACAAAGGGGGGCATATCGTTCCTGGACTGAATACCATGGTCTCGAGCCTCGTGGACAAGACCGATAAGATCAATGTTGATTTAGCCAGAAAGCCACAATCCACTCGCCTGGCAAACAATACCGAAGATGCGGTCAAGCGCGGTTGCCTTGCGAGTATCACCGGCTACCTGAACGAGCAGCTAGATACCAAGCCGCGACGTAAAGTGGCACTATTTATCACGGGTGGTGAGGCGGAAATATTTTCCAAGCATCTGTCAATAAAGCCAGAATTTGTCCAATACCCGGTATTGGAAGGGCTAAAAATTCATTTTCTGGACTGAAGCTCAGAATAGACTGAATGTAATGGCGGATTTGGCCTAAATTTAAGTGAAAAATTGATTGCACTTTAACAAACAATTGTCTAGAATTTCGCCCTCTGTTGGATACAGTAATGCCGGCTTAGCTCAGATGGCAGAGCAACTGACTTGTAATCAGTAGGTCCCCAGTTCGATTCCGGGAGTCGGCACCATTTCTTCTTATCCAACATCAACTTCTCAAGCAAGTTGTGAATTTCTGTCGCTCAAATCACGAATGTCTGATATCAAGTTTTCTGCGACTTGTGTATCGAGCCAAGAGCTGTTTGCTTAACAAATATCCCCTGTTTATACTCTGAATAAGAAATGTAGCTACTTTCACTTTCTGCTGAGGGGAACATAGTGCGTGTCATACAACTTATACTTTTATTAACATGCTGCTTCACCTCGGTTGCCATTCAATCTGACGCTACTCGTCCGGATAACGAGAAAGTGGTGGTTACGCTGCTCTTCACGAATGATATGGAGAGTGCTTACGATCCTGTTCCTGCCTGGTGGCGTGATGACATAGAGCGTATCGGTGGTCTCGCTGAACTCACGACGCTCATCAAAACATTACGCCGTGAACAACCCAATGTTTTCCTATTCGATTCAGGTGATATTTTCACCGGAGCGTTATCACGACTTACGGATGGCGCGATGATGTTCGAGCATATGATCACCATGGGTTACGATGCGATGGCTATCGGTAACCACGAGTTTGATTATGGCTCTGATGTGTTTGAGTGGCAAAAGAACCGGGCGCCATTCCCGGTGCTTGGTGCCAACATTCATTATAAAAATTCAGATAATCCCTATGCCCAAAAGCATGCAATCATTGAGCGCGGAGGGATCAGGATTGGTGTTATTGGTATCTTGGGTGTTGATGCCGCCTACACTGCAACAACTCCCGGTGCGATAGACAATCTCGTTGTCAGTGAGCCAGCTGAAGCCGTTCAGCGGTCGGTTGACGAGCTGCGTGATGAGGTAGATCTCATTGTGTTATTGACTCACCAAGGTCATACCGCACCAATGCAAACAGATGCAGAGGCTGATCCGCGTTTAGACCGTGATATCAAGAAGGACATAGCTCTTGCGGATGCTGTTGAGGGTATCGATGTGCTGTTTGGTGGCCACGCTGATGCCGGCACTTGGGAGCCAGTGGTAAGTCCCAAGAATGGCACATTAATTATGCAAACTTTTGGACAGACGACTTACCTGGGATATTTACAGTTAACGCTTGATGCTGACAGTCGAGCCATCACGTCCTATGATGGCAAGCTGATCCCGGTTGATTCCAATAATCTCGAGCCAGATCCTATCATCAGCGCTAAAAATTTGGCTTATCGAGCCAAGCATCCGGAGATCACAGATGTCGTCGGCAAAACAGAAGCTCGGCTGAACCGACGTTACTTTGATGAATCGGATTTGGGTAACTTACTGGCTGATATTGCAGTCGAGATGACCGGAGCAGATCTCGGTCTGATCCATCCCGGTACAATCCGCAAAGATATTCCTCAGGGTGACGTTGAGATGGTTGATATATTGGATACCAATCCGTTTATTGATCCCATTGTCGTCGTTGAGGTCACTGGTGAACAGCTCAAGGAGATTATGGAGCAGTCGTTCACCTTACTCCGAGGTCTGTTGCAAGTCTCAGCAGAACTGGAAGTCGTTTATGATACCTCGAAACCGGAGCGTCAGCGTCTTGTCTCATTGAAGTATAAGGGGGCTGAGGTTGAAGATGATGATGTGTTTGAGGTGGCAGTACCGAAAATTATTACCAAAGGTGGCGATCATTATGATGAGTTTTTTGCCACAAAACTTCTGCGTGTCAGCCGGCCGCTGGGCGAGTTGATGACCGACTATTTACGCCGTCATAAGGTAATACCTCTACCTCGTCAGGGCCGACAGCGCGACATAGGTGCGAATAAACCAACTTCTAGTCGCTTTGAGTGAGCACATCCTTAATGATCAGTCCTATTTTTGTGTTATCCATGTTGCCACGGAAACGCTCGGCATATTTACCCATACTGTAGACATTAACATCAACGCCCGTATGACCGCCGGTAGTCCAGCCGGTATAACTGCGACCATTGATCATGCCATTAATCTGTAGCATCAAGGCGCGCAGCTGTTCGCGATGATCATCTGTCAGATCATCGAGTGTAATCGGATTAGCGACCTCATAGCCGATAATCAATGCAGCAAATGCCTGTTGTTCAGCTTTAGTGAGTTGGATGCTGGTCAACTCAAGCCAGCGTGCATACCAGTCTGTTTGGGCGTGGAGTAGGTCTCGCGCAATGGCTTTGACTGATGCTTTGACGGGCTGAATAAAATCCCGAACCCACTGATACTTCAGTTTTGGTCCATCATAGATAAGCAAGTGATTCGCACCTACCGTCAAGCCACCGGTTGAATGGTCTGAGGTTAAGACAAACAGGGTGTTGGGATTATCAGCAACAAAGGCCTTAACAATTTTCAGGGTTTCCTCAAAGTCAGCCATTTCATGCATGGTGCAGGCGATATCGTTATTATGACCGCACCAATCTATCTGACTACCTTCGATCATCATATAAAACGGTTTTTCTGTATCCAGTAGTCCCAGTGCTTTTTCAGTCAGTTTCGAAAGCCGTCCTTTGACTGGGCTGTCAATCTCATAGGGTAAGCCTTTTTCAGCCAGTAGGGCGATAGCAGGCAGTTCGGTGATGGTTGCAAGCATATCCCAGCTCAACGCTGACTGATACCCTAGCTGATTAAGCTCTGCGACGATATTTCGGTCTTTACGAATAAAGTGTTTTTGGCCACCACCAAAAATAATGTCTAGCTTAGGTTTGCCATTAATTCGGTCATCAATGTACTGATTCGCCAAATCCTTGTAGTTATTTCTGCTCTTATTGTGCGATACAAAGGAGGCTGGGGTAGCGTGATTAACCCGCGAGAGAACCACAATGCCTGTTTGATATCCCATCTCACGGGCGATTTCCATGGTCGTCTTAATGGGTTTGTATTCCAAATCAACCGCAATAGCCTCGTAATAGGTCTTTACACCGGTAGCTATGGCGGTTGCTGAGGCGGCTGAATCCGTGAGCGTATGATGCTCGTGGTCATGAAGGTCGGTTTTTGCTGTACCTGTGAGTATGTCATCAAAGGCAATCGGCTCGACCTCAGGAGTTGCATGATCATCCAGATATTTACGGTACGCAGTGACAAAAGCGGGGCCCATGCCATCAGCAATCATGACAATAATATTAGGCTTAGATGCGGCCTGATGAGTGGCGGTGAGCATGACGAAGCTCAGCAACAGGAGATAGCGGTTAAATGTTTGCATGTTGTTTATGAGTTTATATTAGTTTTTAGTGCCAAAATTGTTCAGCAAATCCTATGTAATTGATGTTACCACGATATGAATTATATATATGCCATTATCACGTTCTTTTGCGAGTTACTCACACATCAAATCACGTCGTTTATTGGGCCTATTTTGAGCTCATTTTGGAGCCTGAATATCAGCACAAAAAAATATCTTTTCAGTGCCAAATAAATCGTTACTATCAACTTGGTTTGACGATTTCCAACTTATTGAATTGCAAACACTTTTAAGCTAATTGAGAGATATGTGAAAAAGGGGTTGCAATTTGCTCTCCAAATTGGCATTATTCGCGCCTCTTTTTACGCCAACTGGGTGCAAAAGGATACCGGAGGGGTACTCAAGCGGTCAACGAGGGCAGACTGTAAATCTGCTGGCACAGCCTTCGGAGGTTCGAATCCTCCCCCCTCCACCAGATAATTTATGTGTTGCTTTCGGCAGTACAGGGTTAGCGGGTATAGTTCAATGGTAGAACCCCAGCCTTCCAAGCTGATGATGCGGGTTCGATTCCCGCTACCCGCTCCAAACGCAGTGTAATCGCTGTAGTGTATGCAGTTTTTGCGTATTGCCGATATAGCTCAGTCGGTAGAGCACTCCCTTGGTAAGGGAGAGGTCACCAGTTCAAGTCTGGTTATCGGCACCACCCCTGCTGCGAATGCAGGATGCGGCTGGGGAGAGGCACTGAATTGTCACTGAGTTTGATAATGTAACTGTTGGTTCTTGAAAATTTCGGAGAATTTTAGCTATGTCTAAGGAAAAGTTTGAACGTAATAAACCCCACGTAAACGTGGGCACTATT
>CAZLIR010000163.1:0-5654 GCA_964559635.1 uncultured Enterobacterales bacterium | reverse complement strand
GGATAAAGGTGCCAATCAACACAGACTCTGTAGAGGAAATGGCTGAGGCTCTTGTGCGTGTCACGGAAACTAAAATGGTATCAGCTGAGAAAGCAGAAGCGCTTGGCTTTAATACCGAAAAACTGACCCGTGAGAATGATCAGGTGGAAATTCCCATGTGGCGTCACGCATTAGTCAGTTTTGATCATCCTATGCTCATGAAAGGTCTGTGCATTTTGGATACGCCAGGTCTCAATGCCCTCGGCTCAGAGCCTGAATTAACTTTGAGTCTTCTGCCGAGTGCGCAGGCGGTGATTTTCTTACTCGCTGCCGATGCTGGAGTGACTGCCAGTGATATGGCTATCTGGGATGAGCATATCTCACAGCTAAAGAACCGCTCAAACTTGGGGCTGTACGCGGTGCTCAATAAGGTCGATGTACTCTGGGATGACCTGTCCACTGACAGTGAGATTCAGGCAAACATTGACCATGTAATTGCCACCACAGCGAAACAACTCGACATACCGGAAGCCAATGTCATTCCGGTCTCAGCGCAGAAGGCACTCCTCGGCCGGGTTAAAAAAGATGCGCAATTATTTGATAAGAGTCGCTTGCAGGTATTAGAGAACGTCTTATCTGACACCATCATGGGTTCGAAAGAGCAAAACCTCTGGAATAATGTCATTAATGAGGCACGAGATGTAGTCTCAGATAGTAATCGTTTATTGCAACATCGCAAGCACAACCTGTTACGTCAACAAGAGCAAATGATCAGTATTCGTGATTCCAGTCAGGGTCGCATTGAGGAGCTAATGGCGCAAGCCAAAGTTCAGCAACAGAAATACCAGACACAGGCGTTGAATCTGAAACCGAGTCTCAGACTCGCTGAGCGTCAGGCGGAAATGTTAAAAGAAACGCTGGCACCGGCAAAGATTCAAAAACAAATCGATATGGCTGCCAATGAGATGGCTAATGCCAAGAGCACTGTTGGCATGCTCAAGGGTATGCGGCAGTTCTTTTTTCAAATCGATGCTCTGATGATTGATTTCTGTCATGAGGCTGAGCGATGCAATCGGCTGGCGGAATCGGTATTCGAGCGTTTCCAAGAGCAGGAGGAAAACGAAACCTTCAGCCCTCGCCTGCTGACAGCAAAACAATACCGACGTGAGCTCAACACTATTTTCTCCGACTCTGATCAATTTAATAGACATCTGAAACTGGCGTTTTCCGGAAAGAGCAAGGTGGTTAGTCGATTCTTTAATACCACTGTCTATAACATCACGCGCTTTATGGAAGAGACCCGCGATAAGGTTGATCACTGGGCAGAGCACGTTCTACACCCATTAAGTCAGCAGCTCAGAGATGAGAAAGATACGCTGGATTCTTATCAACAGGAGCTGATTGACATTCGCCAGAGTGGTTCTGATGCTGGCGGCAGACTCAAAGGATTAGCAACATTATTAGAGGACACAGATACCGAGCTTGAGCATTGTATGGCCACACTAAACCTGCTTGAGCGCTTTAAACCTGACGACGGAAAAAGTAATATAGTTCAATTCAAACAACGTAAATTCAGCTTCTGAATCGGAGATTGTGAATGATGTTTCGTCGCACTGGCCGCACTGGCCTATTTTTTATTTTGTCTGTCCTAAGCAGCTTATCTATGATTAGCGTTCAGGCTGAGCAGAAAAAGACCTTCAATATCTATGACGTCCATTATGTCGCAGCAAGCACCGCAATGCTTACTCCGGCAATCGCTAAGATCTACAAAATTCAGCGCAGCAAAAGCAAAGGACTAGTGACCATCGCTATTCGAAACACAGAGCAGAAAATAGCTGTCGAGGGTCTAGTCAGAGGCTCAGTTAAAAATCCTATTGGTCAACTACAAGCATTAAACTTCACTAAAATAACTGATCAGGATGCTATCTATTATCTGGCCACGTATAACTTTGCTGACAAACAATACATGAACTTCGATATTCTGGTCAGTCCGATGGGTGTTCAGGATACCTATGTTGTCGACTTCAGACAGCAGTTCTTCGTTGACTAAACTATGAACACCATCGTCCTGGCATCAGGGAATAAAGGGAAACTGCGCGAATTCAAGCAAATGTTTGCTGACCTGCCATACCATATCAAACCGCAATCAGAGTTTGATGTGGGTGAAGTTGAGGAAACCGGTCTTACCTTTGTCGAGAATGCCATCATTAAAGCTCGCCACGCAGCGCAAATTACCGGTATGCCGGTGATCGCTGATGATTCGGGGATTGAGGTCGATGCTCTTCAAGGTGCACCCGGGATCTATTCGGCGCGCTATGCCGGTGTTGATGCATCTGATAAAGATAATCTCAATAAGCTGTTAGCTGATATGGCAGATGAGGGCCAGCGCAGTTGTCGGTTTCAATGCGTTCTGGTATTGATGCGCCATGCTAACGATCCTACCCCGCTTATTGCTCAAGCCAGCTGGGAAGGTGAGCTTCTCACTAGACCAGCCGGAGAAAATGGCTTTGGCTATGATCCAATCTTTTGGTTAGCTGATAAACAATGTACATCGGCTGAACTGAGTTCGGATATCAAAGATACCCTCAGCCATCGTGGTCAGGCGTTGCGTAAATTGGTTGCCATGCTTCAGGAAGTGCCTGACTTTTTATCATGAAAACTGGTATCCCCCTGAGCTTATACGTTCACCTGCCCTGGTGTGTGGAAAAATGCCCCTACTGTGACTTTAACTCGCATGAGGTTCAGGGCGAACTACCTGAGCAGACCTATATTGATGCTTTATTTCGTAACGTTGAAGATCAGTTGCCGGCTTTCTGGGGCCGTCGAATTGATACCATGTTTATTGGTGGAGGAACACCCTCCTTGTTCTCTGGAGCAAGTATTGAGCGGCTGATGTCTGGACTACGTGCGCGACTCGGATTTGTCGCTAATATGGAAGTCACTCTGGAATCCAACCCGGGCACTGCCGATGCCAGCAATTATGCCGCTTATCGAGAGGCTGGTATCAATCGCCTCTCGATTGGTGTTCAGTCATTAGACAACGAGCACCTAAAAACGCTCGGCCGAATTCACTCAGCCAATGAAGCAATTGCCGCCATCGCGATCGCCAAACAAGCAGGATTTGAACGGATTAATGCCGATCTGATGTATGGCCTTGCTAATCAGACTGTGGCACAGGCACTCGATGACCTCAAACAGCTCATTGATCAGGATATCGAACATATCTCATGGTATCAGTTGACCATTGAACCCAATACCGTTTACTACAGTAAACCGCCGGCTCATTTGCCTGATAACGATTTCATCATGGACATTCAGCAAGCTGGCGCAGAATTATTACGTTCAGCAGGATATCGACAATATGAGATCTCAGCCTGGGCTAAGCCGGGGGCAGAATGTCAGCATAATATGAATTATTGGCAGTTTGGTGACTATATAGGAATTGGTGCAGGAGCCCACGGCAAGATTACTGACTTTAATGAGGAGCGTATTTACCGCACCCGTATGCGCAAGCAGCCCGACCATTGGCTGCAAACCAATAGTGAACTTATGGCAGAGCGCACTGCCATCGCACGTGAAGACTTGGCACTAGAATTTTTTCTAAACGTGCTAAGATTAAACCAAGGCGCGCCCAAGAATTATCTATTTGAGCGCACAGGACTTATGAGTGAGCGCATTCAGGCTTCACTCGATCAGGCAGTACAGAAGGGTTTGCTGGCACAGCATCCGGATAATTTTGTCGCCACTGAGTTAGGCCGAAATTATCTCAATGATCTGCTCGCACTGTTCATGCCCGAGGCAAACCTGATAATGCAAACAAAGGCGTAATGACTACGTCGAGGAGATACCATGGTTACAATTGAGCTGGCTTACGAGGGTGACTTACGCGTAACAACAGTGCATGGTCCGTCACGGCAAACGCTGTCAACAGATGCACCAGTTGATAATCAGGGCAAAGGCGAGAGTTACTCACCAACCGATCTGCTGGCTACGGCACTCGGTTCGTGCATGTTAACAGTCATGGGTATTGCTGCGCGTAGCAGAGACATTCCACTCGAAGGGACGACCGCCACCGTCGACAAGCATATGAGCCAGGATGAACCGCGCCGGATCAGTATTCTGGACGTTCGTATTGATATTCCCTACGCATTACTCGATAAATCGAAAGTCGTATTAAAGCGCGCAGCTGAAACCTGTCCAGTGGCACAAAGCATAAACCCTGCGATTAAAATTAATTTCGAGATGAATAGCTTATAAGCACCTATTTCGAAACATGCTTTGATATAAACCGATCGATTGCCCTCAGTGTGGTCAAACGACTCTGATTACGCTTGTCGATTGAGTGGCCTTCATCTGCAATCTCGATGAACTCAACTGACTTGTCGGCATCGTCCAGCGCATCTGCCATATCATCCGATTGCTCCAGTGGCACGACAGTGTCATCTGTTCCATGAATCAGCAATACGGGAGCCGTGACATTCTCTGCGAAGTTAACTGGCGAGATATCTTCGAAAAAATCCTCAGACAGGTTTTTATCACGAATAATTTTGTTCCAATAGGAAACAACCCAGTGATCACTACCATAATCACGCTTCTCAGTTTTCATCATGCGCTCAACATCACTCACACCGTTGATCGACACCACACATTGATACATATCGGGCGTAAAGACTGCACCAGCGAGTGCCGCATAGCCGCCATAACTCCAGCCAACGATACAAACACTATCCTTATCGACGATATTTTTTTCACTAAGATGTAATACCGCATCGGTGAGGTCATCCTGCATTTTCTTACCCCACTCGCCATAACCTTCGCGGGTAAATTTATAACCAAATCCGCTCGAGCCACGAAACTGTGGTTGAATAACTAGATAGCCTCGGTTAGCAAAGTATTGTGATAACCAGTAGTACCCTATTTTGTCATGCGACTGTGGGCCACCATGAGGCATCAAAATCGCGGGTAAAGGCTCCTTGCTTGACTCCTTACCGAGCGGGTATGTCAATAAGGTGGGGATGGTCAAGCCATCGCGTGCTTGGAAAGCGTATTCGCGGACATTAGCGACCGCTTCAGCAACAACCGCTGGTCTGGCTGAGGCAACATAATTAAATTCTCCCCCTGAAAACAGTAGATAGTCGCCGGATGACTGATCGCCCTCCATATAAAATAAGATGGTTTTCCAATCAGGAGTATGATCGATAATTTTGAATGTATTATTGGGGAGTGCCTGTTGAATCGCTTTATAGGTGGCGGTTAGCCGCTTGCTAAAGAAGGCATAATCGGGTCTGAATCCTGAGTATTTAACCCCATATACCACTCTTTGTTTACTCATCAGGACACGCTCAATACTGGCATCCTCGCGATAGAAAATGGGATCAGATATGGAACCGTCCTTAAGCGACAGCTTAAAGTAGGCATTTTGATTGCCATCGGCACTACCTAACATGACCAGAGATTGGTAATCGGGCGTGAGACCAACAAATGATTTGGTCATGATCTCGGTGGTTTCGCGATATACCTCTACCCAATCACCATCCACGAGCGCATCAATTGTGTGCAGGTTATTTTCATTGTTGTAACGTTCTCTGGCTATCACCTGTGCCTGAGCGTTGAGAAAATAATCCTGAGTATCATGTCGACCTCGCTCTTCCCTGGTTATGCGTCTGGGCTTACTG
>CAZLIR010000162.1:0-5757 GCA_964559635.1 uncultured Enterobacterales bacterium | reverse complement strand
GTACTGAAAGAATACCCAACACTAAATAATGTTGAAGTTGTTTCTTACCTCTGAATTGAGTCATATTTAATATACCTTAAAAATGTATCTCCAGAATGCTTTCGCTATTCGACACTTTATCATACAGCGAGGTTGGATGCTTTTAATATGCCGAGATGAGGCAGCTCTGTGCCATAAATCATAATCATCTCAGTGGTGTACTGAGCTAATTTACTTTGGGGTCGAAATTTAACTGAATACCAGTCTTCAGACCAGGTAAAGTTGCGAAATAATCGCTGGTACTCTGGGTGGTTTCACTCAGTTGTTCTCGCCAACTGTGCTCAGCTTGCCAGCGCGTGACCTCACCAATAATAATTAGGCAGGGTGATTTGAAAGTTGTTTCTGCATATCGTGCGACGAAGGTGCTCAATGTCGCAGGATACTCTCGATGATAGGGAGTAGTCCCTTGCTCAATCAGTACCATGGGTGTGTCGGAATTAAAGCCAAGTTCAATAAGCTTTTTGCATAAAATGGGTGTATGCGGAGTACTCATATAAAAGGCCAGAGTGTCATCATGAGTGCCATCGAGCTTTTTCCAAAACGCCTCATTATCAATGTCTTTTGAATACAGGGTATGTAAATGAAGTGCCTTTGCGCCGCCACGCTCAGTGAGAGGAAAGCCACTGTATGCAGCACATCCTGTTACGGCACTTATACCAGGAATGATTTGATAAGGTACATTTAATGATTTAGCGATATCGATTTCTTCAGCACCATGACCAAAGATGCCAGGATCGCCACCTTTTAGACGAACAACGATCTTTTGCTCGGTCAGATAGCGATTTATAAGAGTACCGATGTCTTCTTGCTTCTTGTGATGATGTGAACGCGTTTTACCGACAGCAAGCTTTACTGCATCTTTACGACCATACTGTTCGATGAGGCTCGGTGGTATGAGTCGATCATAGAGGATGACATCAGCTTGAGAAATTAAACGAATACCCTTAAGCGTAATTAATTCGGCATGACCAGGACCTGCGCCGACCAAATATAAGGCGGCTTGTTTGCTATCTTCAGTTTTCGCCAGCGCATCCTCGATAAGTTGATTGGCTCGCTGCTCATTGCCCTCCAACACTTCTTCAGCAATAGGCCCGCTGAGTACATCCTCAACAAACAATCTTCGTGGTTGAATCTGGCGTAAATGTTTCCGTAGCAGTTTTTTTTGCATACCAAGAAAATTAATCAGACGCTCGTAATTCTGTGGAATCACGCGCTCGATCAATTGTTTAATAATTCGCACTAGTACCGGAGAAATGCCACTCGATGAAATAGCAATTTGTAATGGACCACGTCTTACTAAAGCTGGGAATATGAAATCACATAGCGGGGGATTATCGACGACATTAACTGGGATGTGCATTGTACGACAGTCTGTTGCAATGCTGTGATTGACTTCATCATCATTTGTTGCAGCAATCACAAATGCCTTTCCTGAAATGAGTGATCGATCATAGTTTTGTTGAATCACCTCGAAGCCATACTTACTTTCTAGCTGCCTCATAGACGGACTGATATCTGTACTAGCAACAACAATACTGGTATCACAACTGAGCAGTGCCTCTGCTTTAGCGCAGGCAATTTCACCACCACCAATGATCAGGGCAGGATGTTGCTGGTCTGTTTTAAAGAACAAAGGCATGTAAGCCATAATTTTAAAATGCCCAGTTAGTCCAAATGATGTCTTCTTCAGAAGACCGTTGTTGTGATTGCTCGATAGATCGAGCCGTTACTTTAGACTCTCGTTGAATCTCGCCATCGATAAAATGAATACCACACTCAGTTTTATCTTCTCTACGCCATCTTCCGGCACGCGAATCTTCACCCTTAACTGTCGGTGTAGTGCAATGTGAACAACCAATACTGGTATATCCCTCCGTGACCAGAGGATGCTTAGGCAAATTGTGCTCCAACATATATTTCTCCAAGGCTGAATGTCCCCAATGAATGAGCGGATTCACTTTGACATGATGTCCAGTTTGTTCAAATAAGGGTAAATGTTTACGTGATTCGGTCTGATAAAACTTACGACCACTGATCCAAGTGTCAAACTGCTCAAGTGCCTGTTCAAGCGGTAACACTTTGCGCAGATAGCAACAGGCCGTGGTATCTGTCATATGCAACAAACCATTGTTATCGTGATGTCGCAAGTCTTTTTCCCTCGGCGCAATTGTGATGACATTAGTAAGACCAAGATATTCAGTGAGGGTATCTTTATACTCAATCGTTTCTCTGAAATGCTTTCCGGTATCGATGAAAATTACCGGTATCGACGGATCAATTTGTGCAATCAGGTGCAATAGGATCGCAGATTCTGCACCAAAGGATGATACGACCGCGGTGCGACCAAAGTTAGATTCATTGGTGACAAATCTGAGTAAATACTCTGCCGATTTGTCTGCTAAGCGTTGATTTAGCTGGTCGAGGCTTGCTTCGTTTTCAGCAGCGTAGCTGAAATTATTTAATTGAGGATATCTATAGACGTCATGCTTTACAGGGTGAATAGCAAGAGCTTGTTGCCACAAGCTGATGGGTTGACGTAAAAATAACTCCTCAGGAATAAGAATACCATCGATGCCACACTGAAGTGCAAAACCATACTGTGCTGAGATCATAGGGCCTGAGACAATAATTTTATTGCCGTACTTAAAGGCTTGGCGCAATTGACGTGCAACTGAGAAAACTCGACCATCGGCAAATGATGTAAATGGAATAATAATCACTTTTATAAGGTGGCTGTATTCCTCTATCTCGGAATAATCATCATCAGGATTAATGGTGATGACTGCGTTAGCGATAGGGCGAATTTTAAATTCTGAAAAAGTGATGGTTAAATCAAGGTCGAAATACCAGTTCTCTTCAGCTACCTGATTACCTTGTTCAATGAGTATCATATAACGCCTCCTTGAATGGTTTGGCACCGATCCTTGCTTGCGTTTCTGAGAATAACTCACCATCTAAACGTAATATTTTGTAGGTATCGATGATGGTTTGAACAGCATCAACAATCTCATCAGAAGAAAACCCTGGTCCGGTGACTTTACCAATACTGGTGTTCTCACCATCGTTTCCACCCAGTACAATTTGGTAGTACTCCTTGCCATGCTTTTCTAATCCGAGTATTCCGATATGTCCGACATGATGGTGGCCACAGGCATTGATACAACCAGAGATTTTGATTGATAGTTTGCCAATTTCATCTTGAATTTCAGGTGCAGCAAAATGAGCCGTTAATCGTTGTGCCACTGGGATCGATCGAGCCGTGGCTAAGGCACAATAATCCATGCCAGGACAACTCACGATATCAGTAATGAGTCCATAATTAGCTTCAGCTAAATGGATATGACTTAATACCTTCCACAGCGCATATAGGTCGGAAGTTTTGACGTGTGGTAACACTAAGTTTTGCTCTTTGGTTACGCGAATGTCGGCAAAACTATATTGCTCAGCTAAATCCGCGAGCGTGTGCATCTGTGATGATGTGATATCACCGGGTGCCTTATCGATACCTTTGAGAGGTATATTAACAATACGATATCCGTCTTGTTTGTGACGCAGGACATTTTTCTTTATCCATCGCGAAAAAGGATCTGCTGTATCTTGCTCCTCTTTAGTATTGTCCCATGAGGTAATAACACCAGGCTGCTCAAATGTGGGAGTTGAGAATAAGGTTTCGACATTGGATAGCCAGTCACGGCTATCGGGTAATTCGTGCCTCGAGCGAGCAAATTCTTTTTCAATAGCATCACGCAACTGGTCGATACCCAACTCTTTAGTGAGAATTTTAATGCGCGCCTTGTACTTATTGTCCCGTCGACCAAAGCGGTTGTAAATTCTAAGACTCGCCTCTAGATAAGCTAATAAGTCATTTTGCGCGACAAATTCAGCAAGCGTTTTACCAACCATGGGTGTTCTGCCTAGTCCGCCTCCGACAAAGATTTTGTAGCCTGGAGTTCCTTGTTCGTCGGTCACGATTTGAACTCCGATATCATGTACTTTTATCGCTGCCCGATCATGCACCGTAGCTGTAACGGCAATCTTAAATTTACGTCCTAAGAAGGAAAACTCAGGATGGAGTGTTGCCCATTGACGGATTAATTCTGCGGTTGGTCTGGGGTCGGTGACTTCATCCGGCGCTGCGCCAGCATAAGGATCCGAAGTCACACTTCGAATACAATTGCCACTCGTTTGTATGGCGTGGAGATTTACCTCTGCTAATTCAGCCAATATCTCAGCTGTATGGCCAAGCTCCAACCAGTTGAGCTGAATATTTTGACGTGTCGTGAAATGACCATACCCACGATCAAATTTATCAGCTACATTCGCCAGAGCATGGAGTTGTTGTGAAGACAAAGTGCCATAAGGAATCCCCACTCGTAGCATGTAGGCATGCAGTTCCAGATATAAACCATTCATCAATCGTAATGGTTTGAATTCATCTTCAGTCAGATGTCCTTCTATACGATGCGTAACTTGTTGCCTGAATTGTTGTGAGCGAGCTTTGTAAAAGTCGGTCTCTTTAGGATCGTGAGTGATCATGCTGCTTTCACTCCATCATGCGATTGCTTATGGAATTGCGGATGGATCGATGGACCATTAACTCGAAGTTTTTCTCGCAGAGATACTGGAACGGGTCTATTGTTGTCAATTGTCACGTCAATTAGGTAGGCACCGACAACTAGATTATTAGTCTCATCTATCTGTGCCTGAGCTAACAGAGCTTCTGCTTCAGTCAGATTATTGAGAATTTGTGCCTTGTGAAAACGATTCGTCCAACCATGAGCCGTTGCATAAAATACAACTTCTCCTGTTGCTAAATTATTTGCTGTAACTATTTGCGCTAGCATGAGCTATGTGTTTATTAACATTTAATGTCATGATCATGGAATAATTTTTTGTTATGAGCAATAATATTGCTTAATTGATGAATAAAACTTTATTTAATGGCTAAAAATTAGAATAAAGTTCTATTTTTAGGCTAATTAGGGAATGCTTATGTCGATTGATTCGATAGACAAAAAAATATTAATGCAATTACAGCGAGATGCCACCCGGTCGCTGGCATTTATGGCTAAGAAATTAGCCTTATCAAAGACCGCATTATGGAACAGAATTCAGAGAATGAGGGATGATAATATCATTCTTAAACAGGCCGCTTTATTGGATCCCCATAAAGTAGGCGTTAATGAAACGTTCTTCGTGATAATCAAAACATCCTCTCATGATGATCAATGGTTGGTTGATTTTGCTGAGGCGATTAACGAATTACCTGAGATCATGGAAGCACATCGTCTGGCTGGTGATATGGACTATATTCTCAAAGTCCAGGTTAGCTCAACCAGAGCTTATGATGAATTCTATAAGAAGTTAATTTCACGTGTACAGATGTATAGTGTCTCCGCCTGTTTATCGATGGAAACACTGAAATTCTCGACAGTGCTTAAGCTTTAACTCTCGACGAACGCGCGCTCAATCACGTAATCGCCTTGTTCGCCCTGACGTGGGCTAACTTGAAAACCGCGCTCATCGAGTAGCTTTTGCATATCTTTCAACAATGCGGGGCTGCCACACAACATGAAACGGTCATGCTCTGGTGAGATGCGGTCAAAGCCGAGATTTTTCTCCAGAATGCCATACTTCAACAGGTCGGTGATACGACCTTTATTCTTGTAGGGCTCTCGCGTAACGCAAGGGTAGTAGATCAACTTTTCAGAGATCTCT
>CAZLIR010000161.1:1905-5761 GCA_964559635.1 uncultured Enterobacterales bacterium | reverse complement strand
CTGATGGTCGATTCTAATCAGGCAGCACATGGCACTAACTTCACTGTATCAATTGAGGCGGCTGAGGGTGTGACTACGGGTATTTCAGCGGCTGATAGAGCGCGAACCATTCAAGCAGCCGTTGCAGCAGATGCCAAGCCAGAAGATATCGTGCAACCAGGCCACATATTCCCACTGATGGCTGCCGAGGGTGGGGTATTGAACCGCGCCGGTCATACTGAAGCCGGTTGCGATTTAGCGCGACTTGCGGGGTGCGAACCAGCTGCTGTAATCGTTGAGATCTTAAACGAAGATGGCACCATGGCGCGCCGTCCTGAGTTGGAAAAATTTGCCGCTAAACATAATCTAAAAATTGGCTCGATCGCTGATTTGATTGAATATCGTAATTTGAATGAAGCGACTATTGAGGCCGTGACTGTAACCGATTGGCCAACTCGTCATGGTAATTTCAAACTGCATACCTTCAAAGACACGATTGGCCAAGAATTGCACTATGCTTTAGTGATGGGTGATGTCGATAATGGCGAGCCAGTCCTAACCCGTGTGCATGTTGCTAATGTGTTTTCGGACTTGTTATTCGCAGAACGCACCGCGAATCGAAGCTGGCCGCTAGAAAAAGCGATTGAGCGAGTAGCGCAAGAAGGTCGTGGTATAGTTCTGATAATCGACTATCATGAACCTGTAGGATTAATAGAAGATCAGCTAAGGGTTCTTAGTTCGTCAGATAAACAGAATAAACCTGTCTCAAGCCAACAGAAAAGAGCGGGTAGCAAACGGGTAGGTCTGGGCTCTCAGATACTGGCCGAATTGGGTGCTCACCAATTACGTTTATTAAGTACCAAGCGGCGCTTTTATGCACTATCCGGTTTTAAGATTGAAATCGTTGATTTCGTGACAGAATAAATAGGAAAGATAATGACTATACAACACATCGAAGGTGATTTTCGCAGTAACGATGCCCGATATGCCATCTTAGTGACACGCTTCAATAGCTTTATCACTGAGAGTTTACTTAATGGTGCGACTGATGCTCTTAAGCGTCACGGTATCAAAGAGTCACAAATGAAGATTTATTATGTGCCCGGTGCCTACGAGCTTCCTTTGGTTGCTAAAAAGTTAGCACAAACCGGTGAATGTGAAGCCATTATTGCACTTGGTGCTGTGATCCGTGGTGGAACACCACACTTTGATTACGTGGCTGGTGAATGTGCCAAGGGTCTTGGTCAGGTATCACTCGATGCTGCTATCCCCGTCACTTTTGGTGTTCTAACTACAGACAGTATTGAACAAGCGATTGAGCGTGCTGGCACCAAGGCTGGCAACAAGGGTGCTGAAGCCGCTATGACTGCACTAGAGATGGTTAACCTGCTCTCTCAAGACCTAACCTAATCATGAACGTTAACCCCGCAAAGCGTCACAAGGCCAGACGCTACGCCGTGCAGGCGTTGTATCACTGGCAAATGACAGATGACTCAGCACAAGATGTCATTGACTATATGATGCCCGATGTGAATCAGAATAAAACTGACTTGGAGTACTTCGAGGAATTAGTCCACAAGGTCATCGCTCAGCGTGAAACAATTGATGAAGCGCTTGTGCCACATCTTGATCGTGACTTAGCCTCAGTCGATCCGGTAGAGCGCGCCATTCTTCGTCTGGCGACATACGAATTGCAGTCTCACCCTGAAATTCCATACCGTGTCGTGATTAACGAAGCCATCGAACAGTGCAAAACCTTTGGTGCAGAAGAAGGGCATAAGTATGTCAATGGGGTTATGGACAAAGCTGCAGCTGTCATCCGAGAAGTAGAGTTCACCAGCCATAACGCCAACAGAGACTAATATGTCGGCCAGTGAATTTGGATTAATCAATAACTATTTTAAGGCGATGCCAGGGCATCGTCGCGATGTGTTGTTAGGAATTGGTGATGATGCAGCAATCACCTCAATCCCCGCAGGACATAAACTCGTCACCACGGTTGATACTCTGGTGCAAGACATTCATTTCGACGACAAAGTGACACCCGCTGACTTGGCCTGTAAAGCGCTTGCTGTCAATCTCAGTGATTTGGCTGCCATGGGTGCAGAGCCCGCATGGATAACGTTATCACTAACTATTCCTGAAGTTGATCATCATTGGCTGAAAGAATTCAGTGAATCGTTACAACAACAATGTCGATTCTATGATGTGCAATTGATTGGTGGCGACACCTGTCGTGGTCGGATTTCGATTACTATCCAAGCGATGGGCGTCGTGCCTGATAATCTAGCGATCAAGCGCTCAACCGCAGAGGCCGGTGATCTCATATATGTCACAGGCACTCTGGGTGATGCCGGTGCCGGGTTATCATTAAATCAACGACGCAAGTCAAGCTTCACTGAAACTGAGCAGTTTTTATTGCAGCGTTTACATCGCCCCACGCCTCGTTTGGAGGCCGGTGTGCTGTTGCGTAACTTTGCCACTTCAGCCATCGATATCTCGGATGGTCTGTTGCAGGATGTGCAGCATATTCTTGATGCCAGTGATGTTGGTGCGGTATTGAAAATGCCTGAGCTACCGATATCCGATGCCTTGGCTGCTGTATTTCCCGATAAGCAGGCTCAGAGCTTTGCACTAACGGCTGGTGACGACTATGAATTATGTTTCACCATTAAACCTGAGTCCCGAGATAAGCTTGAGCGCTGTTTCGCAACGGCGAGCACACCAATCACGTTAATTGGTCATGTCACGGCAAACAAGGGCTTACAAGTACAAAATAATGAGAAGGTGGTTGAATTTGATAATAAAGGCTTTGATCACTTCGCTCACTCATTGAAAGCATGAGTAAACGCACTTACAGCAGCTCTGACAAACTCATCCTGTTTCTGGCGACGGGGTTTTGCGCTGGTCATGCGCCCAAAGCACCCGGTACAGTTGGCACGATCGTCGCGATTGCCCCTTTGCTGTTACTTCAGCAACTAACTTTAGTCCCTTACATACTCGTTGTTGCATTCGCCTGTGTTGCCGGGATTTATCTGTGCCATAAAGCAGATGAATTGTTGCATACGCATGATAACAAAAGCATTGTCTGGGATGAGTTCTGTGGTTTATGGATTACCTTTATCGCTGTCCCGTCTGGCTGGATAACATTGTTGGCAGGTTTTGTATTGTTTCGCTTCTTTGACATTATAAAACCATGGCCGATATCTGTTGCTGACCGAAAAGTAACAGGAGGTCTCGGTGTGATGTTAGACGATATCATCGCAGGTATGTTTGCTTTGGTGATACTTCACACGCTGCTTTACCATAATCTCCTACCAACTGCTTAGAGGCTGTCCAAAGCTATACTATACCAACAAAAAACCTGAGCTGTGACTAGCATCACAAATCCAATTTAATTTTACTGGCATGATCGGCATATTGGTATATGTAGTTTAGTGCCTGTCATCATGAGTATAGATTTCGATCGTTTACAAGCGCCTAGTCCCAGAGAGAGTATGCACTCTGAATTGCTCTTGGAACTATCAGGGCAGAATATTCCTAAAGCATCTCCGTATAGTTTAGGTCACACGTTCGAGTTTGCCGCATGGTTGAAGTTAAAGCACACGCATGACTTACCCGTATTACTTATCATGGAGCAGAAAACCAAACACGCCAGTCGCTGGTTCTTGGTCGACAGTGCACGCGTGACGACGATTAAGGGCACAGTACTTATGAGTGGCCGAGTCCAGACGCGAGACCGCATCTTACAGTCACTTGAATTATACGTTTGCCATCCTAATCCGCACATGACAGTTGTGGTCGAAGAGCTTCGCTTTAACGGTCATCTTGTGCGCAGAGATTGTCCGAATCTATTGCAATCAAATAATATTTGAGC
>CAZLIR010000161.1:0-1805 GCA_964559635.1 uncultured Enterobacterales bacterium | reverse complement strand
TATGCCCAGAAATATATCTTTCAAAGCAGATACAGTATTAGCAGATGCGATGCAGCTATTTTGGCGCAAGGGTTATCAGGCAACCTCTGTACGCGATCTCAGTCAGGTGACACATCTACATCCCGGAAGCTTTTATCATTCGTTTGGCAACAAGAAGACATTTTTCTTGGCCGTGACTGACTACTACTATAAACAACTCACGGGCAACATTAACCAGCAGCTAGCAACCACCAAAGATTCCATAAAGTTGCTATCTGAGTTTTTCGAAAAAATAGTGATTGATACAGATAACGCCAACATTCGTGGCTGTCTGCTCGTTAATACACTGTTAGAGATGTCACAGGATGCCGACATTCAAACTCACATCGCTGCCATGTTTACTGGTCTTGAGGAAATGTTCTATTGGATTCTTGTTAGTGGCCAGAAAAATAAGCAAATCCCGACTAAGCTAAACTGCCGTGCTCAGGCGCAATTATTAGTCAATGATTATTTTGGTTTGCGGGTTCAGTCGATGACAGAAAAAACTGAATCTGAGTTAAAGCAGTTGGTGCAATTGCGTATCAGGCAACTGTCAGACGGTTAATGTCTCAGCACGATTGTTTAGTGATCAAAATGGCTGTATGTCAAAGCTCAGAGAAATAAATTCTTCCATTGCTGACGTGGTAACAGCATCAACCTCAGTAAACTCAAATCCGAGATGAATTGTAGACTGCTCAATATAGGTATTACGCACAGTCGCCTTTGCCTTCCTGGGCGTTTCTAAACCCGGTAATTGAAATGAAAGCGTGATGACCTGTTCAAGTTGAAGCATGGCGGCTTGGTCATTACTCAAATCAGTCGAGGTTTGAAAATGACAGCCACTGTTACTCAAATCTGCGATGACACCAGAGACTGAGTGATTATCTTGTGTAAGGTTTGCTGGGAGTAAACATTTTACGCGTCTATTACGACGTACATCCTGTTTCTGGATAGACTCTGGATACTCAATAAGCATTAGGTTGGTTGGATTCGATATACATCTGAGTGCCTGACTCTTAAATCCAAATGCCTGGCCTCGGCTGATCCCTCTTAAGGTGACGACCGGCAAGGCATCGAGTTGTGAGATAACGTCTGCTAGTTTCTCGGTAATCTGAAGAATTAACATGTCATCACTGATAACGCCGACCAACACAGTACGGACTCGTCCTTCGGTTCGTTCAATCTCAAGCTGTAGCTCAGTGCCTATTTCAGAGGTTAATTTCACGTTAATACTTCTGCCAGTAACTGCTGTTAATTTCTGAGTTGGTTATTGCTATCGAAGTATTATAATAAAAAATCCTGATAATAATCAGTATTGGCTGTACTCATAGAACGACAATTCACGTAGAGTAGCTGAATCTGTACTGATATCTAGTAATAACGAAGCCTATATGAACAAAGCATTAGACACATCTATATCAACTGAGCTCACTGAGCAAATGCGTCAGTGGCGGCATGAAATCCATCAACATCCCGAAACCGCTTATGAAGAATTCAAAACGGCTGCGCTGGTAGTTGAGGTTTTGCAGTCCGTTGGTATCGAGGTGCATACTGGAATTGCCGAGACCGGAGTAGTCGGCATTTTGCAAAAGGGCAGCTCAGACAAGCGCATCGGGTTAAGAGCTGATATGGATGCGTTAGATATCTTGGAAGACAACGATTTGGATTACTGCTCGCAAGTCGCGGGTAAAATGCATGCTTGCGGTCACGACGGGCACACAGCGATGTTGTTGGGTGCCGCGGTTCATCTGGCGCAGAATGTCGATTTTGATGGCACTGTGGTATTT
>CAZLIR010000160.1:2287-5773 GCA_964559635.1 uncultured Enterobacterales bacterium | reverse complement strand
TCTTGATGCCCTCTTCAGTGAGCTTCTTGATGTGCAGTGCATTGATACGCTTACCTGCTTCAACAATCACCTTTCCACGCTTGCCTTTAATATCAAATGCAGCAGTTTCACCCTTCATACGCTCTGGGTTAAAGCTAATCTCGAAATCACCTTTTGCTGTGACATTCCACTGGTCGATTTCGAAGAATAATTGCAGCATTTCTTCTGTTGTGTATTCAAGCGCACGCAGTAAGACAGATGACGGAAGCTTACGACGACGGTCGATACGAACAAATACCTGATCTTTTGGATCGAATTCAAAGTCCAACCATGAACCACGGTATGGAATGATGCGGGCACTGTGTAACAGCTTGCCCGATGAGTGTGTCTTACCTTTATCATGGTCAAAGAACACACCTGGAGAACGGTGTAACTGAGATACGATGACACGCTCAGTACCGTTGATAACGAAGGTGCCGTTATCTGTCATGAGTGGCATTTCACCCATGTACACTTCCTGCTCACGAATATCTTTTACTTTACGCGTTTTTGAGTCCTTATCGTAAATAACCAAACGGATATTTACTTTGAGCGGAGCGGCGTATGTCACACCACGCATTTGACACTCTTTGACGTCAAAGGTTGGCTCAGCGAGACGATAAGAAACATATTCAAGGGCTGCGTTACCCGAATAGCTTTCGATTGGAAAGACGGATTTGAACGCAGAGTCCAAGCCAGAATCTTCTGTATTCGGCTTGATGAATGAGTTATATGAATCTAGCTGAATGGCTAGCAAATAGGGAATGTCTAAAACGTTTTCCCGTTTACCGAAATTTTTACGAATGCGTTTTTTTTCAGTGTATGAATATGTCATCTGTATTCCTCAACTTTATCGCATGAGACGCGTTGTTATTCGTCGTTAAGTCAGACTTTCGTCTGTGTTTATTGTCACTTTAAGATGCGTATGTCCTGAAGCGACAAAAGGCCGGTGACAATTGTCACCAGCCAGTTAGCAAAAAATTGCTTTTGCTGAACTCAAACTTAAATTACTTAAGTTCGACTTCTGCACCAGCTTCTTGAAGCTGCTTCTGTAGGTCTTCTGCTTCAGCTTTATCAACACCTTCTTTGATAGTTGCTGGAGCGCCTTCAACCATTTCCTTTGCTTCTTTAAGACCAAGACCTGTGATACCGCGTACTGCTTTGATCACTGCAATCTTGTTACCGCCGAAGCTAGTCATTACTACGTCAAATTCAGTCTTCTCTTCCGCAGCCGCGCCAGCATCGCCAGCAGCCGCAGGTGCAGCAGCAACAGCAGCCGCAGCAGAAACACCAAATTTTTCTTCCATTGCTTCAACAAGCTCAACAACTTGCATTACGCTCATATCAGCAATTGCATTTAAAATGTCTTCATTAGAAAGAGCCATTTTTTATACTCCTAAAAAATAAAATTAAAATACCAATTAATCGACTTTAGCTTTACTGTTTTGTGTCTTTTACAGCAGCTACTACACGAACCACGCGTCCAGGAATATCGTTGATAGTTCTGGTTAGCTTGGTTATCGGACCATTCATTACGCTCATCAGTTTCGCTAATGCTTCTTCGTAAGTCGGTAAGCTTGCCACTGCATCAAGTTGATCAGCGCCAAGTAACTCACCACCGATAGCAACAGCAGTAACGTTCATAGCTTCGAATTCTTTGCTGTAATCCTTCAACAATCTGGCAGCTGCGCCAGGATCGTCTTGAGAAAACGCGCAAATTACTGGTCCCGTGAGAGCGTCTTGCATACACTCAAACTCAGTACCTTCCACTGCACGCCTAGCGAGAGTGTTGCGGATTACTCGTAAGTAAACGCCACTTTCTCTTGCCTTGACACGCAGGTCAGTCATATCAGCAACAGTCAGTCCTCGGTATTCAGCTACTACAGCAGATAACGCCTGATTAGCAATTTCGCTAACTTCAGCGACTACCTGTTTTTTTGCTTCCAATCCAAGTGCCACTTGGGTACCTCCTACTCAGCCAGACGAATCTGGCAGTTGCTTCGAGACAACACAATGTCATCTCTGATTAACGGCGACCCTTTCGTTTTTATAGCAATCTATAAATCTGTTAGAGTTCACCATCTGCGTAGGTTTTTATTCTCTTACCAAGTCCACGAGTTGTGACTTGGCAGTCAGAGTAGCAATTAAGGAGTTGCCTCAGAGAGGGTTCTCCACCTACGGTCTTCGACGATTCCAGTTCAATTACTGCCGAACTGGACTCCCAAAGTCTGTGTGCTCTTCTCTTCTGCTATTTAGATGATTCCAGATAGCAAAAAACGCCCGCACAAGGGCATAGTGGGTCTGTCTAGACGACAAACCCATCTTAAAATCTAAATTAATCTAATCGACTCAATGTGCCCTGATCGATAGTGATACCTGGGCCCATCGTAGTAGATAGAGAAACTTTCTTAAAATAAGTGCCTTTAGATGAGGTCGGCTTCGCTTTTTTCAATGCTGCCATTAATGCCTCAAGATTTTCTTGAAGTGCATTACCCTCAAAAGCCACTTTACCAATAGTGGTGTGAATGATACCCGCCTTGTCAGTACGGTAAGTAACCTGACCAGACTTGGCATTCTTAACTGCCTCGGCAACATTCGGTGTTACTGTACCAGTCTTAGGGTTAGGCATTAGACCACGTGGTCCAAGGATTTGACCTAATTGACCAACAACACGCATAGCGTCTGGGCTGGCGACAACAACGTCAAAATCAATATTGCCTTTCTTAACCTCATCCGCTAGCTCGTCCATACCGATTAAATCAGCACCGGCTTCTTTCGCTGCGTCAGCGTTAGCACCTTGTGTGAACACTGCAACACGAACGTCTTTACCAGTACCGTGAGGTAGAACAGTCGCACCACGAACAACCTGATCAGATTTACGTGGGTCTACGCCAAGGTTAATTGCGCAATCAACACCTTCAGCAAATTTCACTGAAGATAGTTCTTTTAACAACGTGATGGCTTCTTCTACTGGGTAGAACTTCTCAGCATCGACCTTGTCACGGAATAGTTGTTTTCTTTTCGATAATTTAGCCATGGTTATTCCTCCGAATCCACACCCATTGAACGCGCACTACCTGCAATGGTTCTCACAGCAGCATCCATATCAGCAGCTGTTAGATCAGGCTCTTTCATCTTGGCAATTTCTTCCATCTGAGCACGTGTGATTTTACCAACCTTGTCTTTGTGAGGCTCAGAGCTACCTTTTGATAGGTTCAGTGCCTTCATAATAAGAACAGATGCTGGTGGTGTTTTAGTTTCGAATGTAAAACTACGGTCGTTATATACAGTGATAACCACTGGAATAGGCAGACCTTTCTCAACGCTTTCAGTTTTCGCGTTGAATGCTTTACAGAATTCCATGATGTTCACACCATGCTGACCCAATGCAGGACCAACCGGTGGACTAGGATTTGCCATACCAGCTTTCACTTGAAGCTTGATATAGGCTTCTACTTTCTTTGCCAT
>CAZLIR010000160.1:0-2187 GCA_964559635.1 uncultured Enterobacterales bacterium | reverse complement strand
TTGCCATACCAGCTTTCACTTGAAGCTTGATATAGGCTTCTACTTTCTTTGCCATGTTTAATTACCTCTTGCGGGTGCGAACGCCTCGCGGCTCCCCGGGATGTTATTAGCCTTTTTCGACCTGGCTAAATTCAAGATCAACCGGAGTTGATCTACCGAAAATCGAGACAGAAACCTTCACGTGGCTCTTCTCGTAATCTACTTTTTCTACGACACCGTTAAAGTCAGCAAATGGACCATCGATAACTCGAATGACCTCGCCTGGCTCGAATAAAATCTTCGGCTTTGGCTTGTCTGTACTATCTTCAACGCGTTGTAAAATTTCGTTTGCTTCTTTTTCAGTGATTGGCGCTGGACGATCAGCTGTTCCACCAATGAAACCGAGTACTCTTGGTGTATTCTTAACCAAGTGCCACGTTTCGTCATCCATATCCATTTCAACCAGAACATAACCTGGGAAAAACTTACGCTCACTTTTACGCTGTTGACCAGCGCGCATTTCAACGATTTCTTCAGTTGGAACTAATACCTCACCGAAACGGTCGCTGAGTCCTTCACGCTCAATGCGATCTAGGAGTAATTTCTGAACTTTATTTTCATAGCCAGAATAAGCCTGCACCACGTACCATCTTAATGCCATGGATTAGACCTCCTGCCCAAGAACGAATGCCACTACTCGTACCAGAATTCCGTCAAGGCCCCACAGTACTAGTGAGATAACAGTGACGGACAACATAATAATTAGTGTTGTCTGGATTGTTTCCTGGCGAGTTGGCCATACGACTTTACGTGTCTCAACACGTGCTTCTTTTGCAAACCCTAAAATTGATTTGCCTTTCACTGTCGTCGCGGCAATCAGCAGCGCGATACTAGCTGATACCAGAATAGCAACAACACGAATTAACAGAGACTGTTCGGAGAAGTATTGGTTTCCTACAACCGCAGCTGCAAGGAAAGCAATAACCAGAATCCATCTAACGACGTCTAGTGCGCCGCCTGTGTTATTTTCTGTTTGTGCATTCATGTATATAAAAACCTAACGCTTATATTTCTTTGCCAACCGCGAAAAGGGTTGGCAGGCAAGGAGGGAATCGAACCCCCAACCTGCGGTTTTGGAGACCGCTGCTCTGCCAGTTGAGCTACTTGCCTTCAACGTAACAAAAGGTTGATGCCATAAAACATCAACCTTCGTTATTCAACGCTTGCCGGTGATCAACCGGCATGCAGTGTCGAGATAAACCCGACGCTAAATGATTATTCGATGATCTTAGCTACAACGCCCGCACCAACAGTACGACCACCCTCACGGATAGCAAAGCGTAAACCTTCATCCATCGCAATCGGTGCGATCAACTCAACGTTCATCTTGATGTTGTCACCAGGCATAACCATCTCAACACCCGCTGGTAACTCAACGTTACCTGTCACGTCTGTTGTTCTGAAGTAGAACTGTGGACGGTAACCCTTGAAGAAAGGAGTATGACGACCACCCTCTTCCTTGCTTAGGATGTATACCTCAGCTTCGAAGTGAGTGTGTGGAGTGATAGTACCCATGTGAGCCAATACCTGACCACGCTGTACTTCGTCACGCTTAGTACCACGTAGTAGTACACCAACGTTGTCACCTGCACGACCTTCGTCTAGTAGCTTACGGAACATCTCAACACCTGTTACAGTTGTTGTAGTTGTTTCCTTAACACCAACGATTTCGATTTCTTCACCTACTTTAACGATACCGCGCTCAACACGACCCGTTACTACCGTACCACGACCTGAGATTGAGAATACGTCCTCAATTGGTAGTAGGAATGGCTTGTCAGTGTCACGCTCTGGCTCTGGGATGTATGAATCAAGTGCTTCAACTAGCTCTAAGATAGCCTGTGAACCAATCTCTGACTCATCACCTTCTAGTGCTTTAAGAGCTGAACCCTTAACTAGTGGTAGGTCATCACCTGGGAATTCGTATTCTGATAACAGTTCACGTACTTCCATTTCTACAAGCTCTAGTAGCTCTTCGTCGTCTACCATGTCGCACTTGTTTAGGAATACTACGATGTAAGGTACACCTACCTGACGTGCTAGTAGGATGTGCTCACGAGTCTGTGGCATTGGGCCATCAGCTGCTGATACTACTAGTATAGCTCCATCCATTTGTGCAGCACCTGTAATCATGTTCTTTACATAGTC
>CAZLIR010000159.1:0-5841 GCA_964559635.1 uncultured Enterobacterales bacterium | reverse complement strand
ACTTCCAGAGTAACTGTGTCTTCTGGATTGGCGGCAAATTTACGCTCGTAGAGATAAATTTGTGCTAGTACCTGATTAGCGAAGGAGCCATCCATAATGCGAGATGGATGTCCTGTCGCGTTACCCAAGTTAACCAGACGTCCTTCAGAGAGTAGCAACAAGTGGTCGTTTTCAGACTTGTCACGATAAATCTTGTGAACCTGAGGCTTCACCTCTTCCCATTCCCAATTTTCACGCATGTATGCGGTATCGATTTCATTATCAAAGTGGCCTATATTACAGACCAACGTGCCCGATTTCAGACTGCGTAACATGGCCTGGTCGCAAACATTATAGTTACCCGTTGTCGTAACCAAAATATCAACCTTTTGCATGAGTGCATTGTCTATGCCGGCATCATCGCCCGTGTTGATTCCACCTTTGTAGGGCGATACAACTTCAAAACCGTCCATGCATGCTTGCATTGCACAGATCGGATCGATTTCAGTTACGTACACAATCATGCCTTCCTGACGAAGTGACTGGGCAGAGCCCTTACCGACATCACCGTAGCCAATCACAAGTGCTTTCTTACCAGCGAGCAAGTGATCAGTACCGCGCTTAATCGCATCATTCAGTGAGTGGCGGCAACCATACTTATTGTCATTTTTTGACTTGGTGACAGAATCATTGACATTCACTGCGGGAACTTTCAATTCACCCTTGTCGAGCATTTCCTGCAGTCTGTGAACACCCGTAGTTGTCTCTTCTGTAATACCATGCACATTCTCGAGCACCTGAGGGTACTTTTCATGCAACATTTGCGTTAAATCGCCACCATCATCCAATACCATGTTGGCATCCCACGGTTGACCATCCTTTAAAATGGTTTGCTCCAGACACCAGTCATACTCCTCTTCAGTCTCACCTTTCCAAGCGAATACGGGAATACCGGCTTGTGCAATCGCAGCCGCTGCGTGATCCTGAGTTGAGAAGATATTGCATGATGACCAACGTACTTCAGCACCTAATTCAATTAGGGTCTCAATAAGTACTGCTGTTTGAATGGTCATGTGAATGCAGCCTAAAATTTTCGCACCTGCGAGTGGTTTCTCGCCACTGTACTTAGCACGCATCGCCATCAGAGCTGGCATTTCGGATTCCGCAATCGCTAACTCGCGACGACCCCAATCAGCCAATTCAATATCCGCTACTTTGTAGTCGGTAAACATTTCTTGATATTTCATAATTAATCCTATGTCATTAAATTCATTACAGGGCTGATTTAAGGGCATCAACCTTGTCTAATTTTTCCCAACTGAAGCCATCTCGGCCGAAGTGGCCATAAGCCGCAGTGGCTCGGTATACCGGCTTTTTCAGATCCAGCATCTCAACGATCCCCTTGGGGCGTAAATCGAAATGTTGTCTGATGAGCGGCACGATTTTGCTATCACTTATTTTTCCTGTGCCAAATGTGTTCACCGATATAGAGGTAGGTTCTGCAACCCCAATTGCATACGAAATTTGAATCTCACATCGGTCTGCTAAGCCTGCAGCAACGATGTTCTTGGCGACGTAGCGGCCAGCATAAGCAGCCGAGCGGTCTACCTTTGATGGGTCCTTACCCGAGAAAGCACCACCACCATGACGCGCCATGCCGCCATAGGTATCTACAATGATTTTTCGCCCCGTCAGACCGCAGTCACCGACCGGTCCACCGATAACAAAATTACCTGTTGGGTTAATGTGATACTTGGTGCCTGCATGTAGCCATTGTTCAGGAAGTACTGGCTTGATAATTTCTTCCATTACCGCTTCGACAAGGGTGTCTCGGCTCACATCTGGGTCGTGTTGCGTGGAGAGTACCACAGCATCAATCGCTACTGGCTTTCCAGAATCATCATAACGCATACTGACCTGACTTTTGGCATCAGGGCGAAGCCATGAGAGACCACCAGCCTTGCGAATTTCCGCCTGCTTATGAACCAATAAGTGAGAGTATTGAATCGGAGCCGGCATGAGTGCTGAGGTTTCATTCGTTGCATAGCCAAACATTAACCCCTGATCGCCTGCTCCCTGCTCTTTGTCATCAGACTCATCAACACCCATCGCAATATCAGGAGACTGCTTGCCGATAGCATTAATAACAGCACAACTGTTGCCGTCGAAACCAACGTCGGAAGAGTCATAACCAATATCAAGGATCACTTCTCGAATAAGATCTTCCAAATCAACATAAGTAGAGGTTGTCATTTCACCAGCGACAATCGCCATGCCGGTCTTTACCATGGTCTCGACAGCAACTCTGGCATCTGGGTCGTCTTTGATAACTGCGTCAACAACTGCATCAGAGATCTGATCGGCCATCTTATCCGGATGCCCCTCCGAAACTGACTCTGATGTAAATACCCCATATTCCGACATAATTTTTCCTCTTATATTAAGGTTTAATAAATTCTCTTATCTGCACCACAAAACCATTCCTTTGTGCCAGATATTGACTTGTGCCTTCCTGAAGTCCCGCAATCTCAGCAGTAACTGACAAATCCTCAGCTTTGAAACCTAACCATATATCGCCACAAGCATCTCTGACCCAATCCTGTTGGTGGGCCGTTAACTCACTGATGAACAATGAGCCTCCGGACTTCATCACACGGACGATATCTTGCAGCAATTCAACCGGTGATGGATTGTGATGCAACACCATATTGACCACCACCACATCATAAAATTCTTCATTCAACTGATCAGAGCTTGTATCACCCGAAATAAAGCTTACACCGTTGATCTTTTTGCTATCACAGAACTGTCTGGCTGAATCCAGCATTTTGTCCGAGTTGTCTAAGGCATCAACATGTTCAAACAACTTGGCTAAGTAGGGCAAAAATTCGCCCTCGCCTGGTCCAACCTCGAGCACCTTCAACGACTTCGAATCTGCATCAGCTGCTCGCTCTTCGAGCAGTGTCTTTAGCTTTTCAGCGTAGGCCGTTATCGGAGCTACCAGTTCCTGATTAGCACTAAATTGTTCATTGTGCTGCTGAAAAAACTGCTCTGATAAGTGCGCTCTCTTACGTTGTAATCGTTGCTTTCTTTCTGCAATCTCCTCAGAGAGAGAAACAGTCGACAACTCGTCAAAAAGCGTCTGTTGCAAATTAGCAAAGTTCCCAGCGCCGTGATAATTACGACTGTAAAAAATGCTATTGCCTTCCCGGCGCTTTGTCAGCAGGCCGGCATCCGTTAACAATTTCAAGTGATGCGTAAGGGCCGGTTGCTTTAGCTGCAGAATCTCACACAACTCCAACACACCAAATGATTCCTTATCTAGTATAGATAAAATATTTAATCTGACCTGATCTGCCATAGCTTTGCAGAAGCCCAGTAGTTCGGAGGCCCGCAGATCAGGAATTGGCTTTAGTTGAGCAGTCATGCGGCGCATTATAGAGTCAAGTAAACTTCGAGTCAATCTATATCAAAATATTTTGATATAGATTTAATAGCCTAGGTTTGGCGCCAACCAGCGCTCAGCTTCAGAGACCTCTTCACCGCGTCGTGAGGCATAATCCTCCACTTGATCTTTGGTCAGCTTACCGATACCAAAATAGCTGCTTTCAGGGTGGGCAAAATACCAGCCAGACACCGCTGCAGCGGGGTACATAGCGAGCGATTCAGTCAGACTTAAATCAATCGCCTGATCGGGTTTTAATAGTGACCAGATAGTGAGCTTTTCTCGATGATCAGGACAAGCAGGATAACCCGGTGCTGGTCGTATACCCCGGTACTTTTCCTGAATGAGCTCTTCATTTGTGAAATGCTCATCTGTGGCATATCCCCAGATAGACTTTCTCATGCGCTCATGTAATTGCTCCGCATAGGCCTCTGCCAAACGATCAGCCAATGCCTTGAGCATGATTGCTGAGTAATCATCATGTTGCGCCTCAAACTCTGATACTTTCGCAGCCAAACCACCACCGACATTCACTGCAAAAGCACCGATCACATCACGTGAATGATCACTGCTAATAAAATCACTCAGGCAATAGTTTGCTTTGTTACCATTTTTTTTGTTCTGCTGTCGCAGTTGGTAACTTATTGCCAGTAACTCATCGCTGTCATGATTTTCATAGATATTAATATCATCATCATCTGATCGTGCGGAGAACAATCCATACACGGCACTCGCTTGAAGCCACTCTTCATCAATGAGCTGTTGCAACATGGTTTGCGCATCGTTGAACAGATTGGTTGCTTCATCACCAACCACCTCATCTTCTAGAATTCGAGGAAATCGTCCCGCTAATTCCCAGGCCCGGAAAAATGGCGTCCAATCAATACGCTCTGATAGGGTCGCAAGTGAGTAGTTTTGCTCGGTCCAAATACCAAAGCCAGCATTTGGTAGCACTTTCTCGGCTATTATCTCTGCCTCAAAACGATTAAGTCGTGATTCCTCAAGTGAGATTAAATCGCGTTTGACTTGCCTTGATTCGAAATAGGCTCGTTTAGCACCGTACTCCTCATCCAGTTTTGTCTTAAACCCGATCTGATGATTAGGGTCGATGATTTGATTAACCACATTTACCGCACGTGAGGCATCATTGACATGCACCACGATATTGTCATATTCCGGCGCTATTTTAACTGCAGTATGAGTTTTCGAAGTCGTAGCCCCCCCGATCATGAGCGGCAAATCGAAATCTAATCGCTGCATTTCTTTTGCGACATGCACCATCTCGTCTAATGACGGTGTGATCAGACCTGATAAGCCAATGACATCACAATTCTCTTGCTGTGCTTTTTTGAGAATCGCTTCGCAGGGAACCATCACCCCCATGTCGACAATTTCATAGCCATTACACTGAAGTACAACGGAAACGATATTCTTACCGATATCATGAACATCGCCCTTAACTGTGGCCATCAAAATCTTGCCTGCCGATGTATTTTGCTCTGACTTTTCATCTTCCAGATAAGGCAGCAAAATTGCCACGGCCTTCTTCATCACTCGGGCGGATTTGACCACTTGAGGCAGAAACATCTTGCCCGCACCAAACAGATCGCCGACATGATTCATACCGTCCATCAAGGGGCCCTCAATCACACTGAGTGCTGAACCAATGTTGTTGTATGCCTCAAGGGTATCCTCATCAATGAATTTATCGATGCCTTTGACCAGGGCATGATCCAGTCGAGCCTCAATGTCGAACTCGCGCCAGGCATCGACTTTAGTTTCTTTGTCACCGGTATCACTGCTACGATACTGCTCAGCTAAATCAACCAGACGCTCAGTGGCATCATCACGTCTGTTGAGAATGACATCGGTTACCGCTTCTTTCAGTGGTGGATCGATATCATCGTAAATTGCCAACTGACCGGCATTCACAATACCCATATCCATACCAGCTCGAATGGCGTGATAAAGAAACACACTGTGAATCGCTTCTCGGACTAAATTATTGCCACGGAATGAGAAGGATATGTTTGATACCCCACCTGAGACGAGTGCATGTGGCATATTCTCTTTAATCTGGCGACAGGCCTCGATGAAATCCACACCATAGTTGTTGTGCTCTTCTATGCCAGTGGCAACGGCAAAAATGTTCGGGTCAAAAATGATATCTTCTGGCGAGAATGAGATTGACTGAGTTAATAAGTCATAGGCTCTCTGACAAATCGCGACTTTTTTATCCAGCGTATCAGCCTGTCCCGTTTCATCAAATGCCATTACAATCACAGCCGCACCATAACTTCTAGCCAACGCCGCCTGTCTTAAAAATTCCTCTTCACCCTCTTTCAGTGAAATTGAATTAACAATACCCTTACCCTGAATGCATTTCAGACCCGCTTCAATCACTGACCATTTTGAGG
>CAZLIR010000158.1:3120-5926 GCA_964559635.1 uncultured Enterobacterales bacterium | reverse complement strand
TAATATGATAATGTAACCTATACCCTCAACGCGTAAGGACATATCAAATGAAGTTAAAAATTATCACTGTAATGGTAGCTGTCATGGCATTGGTTGGCTGTTCAAGCCCGGAAGCTGATGGCGAAAAAGCAGCAGAATTGGCTTGTGAAGTTGGCAAAGTAATGAAGAAAAATTTCCAATTAGCCATGGATGGAAAGCAGGATCAGGTTGACGAAAGTGAACTGGACGAACTTAAAAAAGAGCTCGAAGCATTTAAAGAAGAGATGGATGGCAAATATACTGATAAGGATGATCAGAAAGCGGCTCGACAGGCCATGCAAGAGGCCATGAAAGAGTGTGACGCCTAAGGCTAATCACACCATCTGACGTATTATAATATCTAACTGACCGCCTTGATTGTCGGAAAACCACCTGCTAGGGTGAAAAGACAATCAACGGCGGTGCATCTCTTTAATGACATAGCGCTATCTGTTAGATATTTGTCATAACAATGATTTCACCACCACGCTAAGCAATATACGCCTTGAGTGTATCGCTTCAATCAATATGCGAGGAAGAATTATGAAAAAATTGTTATTGATCATTCTCATCACAGTTGTGAGCATTTCATTTACGCAAACTACAGATGCGAGACAGAAAGGCCTCAAGAATCCTCCAGGGAAGACATTTTTTCGAGATCCTGGTGAATTCAATGGTAAAGAAGTGCCTTTCAAGATTTCAGCAATCAAATTTGAAACAGCCCATAAAGAGCAAACCTCAAGCAACTCATATGGCATATTATTTGTTGGTAAAGTGAACGGCAAAATTGATAGACGTGTCTTTTACAAAGCTGCTTCAATTGAAGAAATGGCATACTATCGCGATGTACTCAGAGGAGAGTATAAAAAGATACTCGTTTTTGTGAATGACTATAAAAACTCAGCTTGTAAGAATAATAAGTGCTATACAACAGCAATTAACGTTGAGTTCTAATTCTGAAAGTATGCAAAATTAATTTTATGTTTACTATGCTTAAATGAGTAGTAACTGAATAAAGATTATCTTAGAGGGCGAGCGCAAGTTCGCTTTTATTTTTTACTAATGCAACCTACTGATATCGATTTGGCGGCCAAGATCAGGTGGAGTGATTGACTCTGAGCTTTTGAATTGTTGGTGAAATAATCCGATCATTGGTATTGAGTCATCCACCACTTTACCTTGGGTAAATACTGCATAACCATCTCCGCCATTGGCCACAAAGGCTGTGGTACCGACGCTGTATTTAGCCTGTGAGTCGAGTAGTTCACCATCATGCATAATACTGAGAATCCTCTGCATAGCCGGTAAACGACTGTCGTAAGTAATCTCCAGACCAGAAACCTGACCGATGCCATAAGGCAAAGTAAGGCTGTATTCAATCAGTTCTCTGACTTGTGTTCCGGTGAGTTCAACGATCGTGAGATTATCAATGAAAGGATAGGTGTTAATAAGGTTCTCAACTGTCACAACGCCCCGATTCAAATCAGCACGAATGGCACCGGAATTGAGAAATGTAATATCAGAACCTCCTGCGTTTCGCATAAAATCTGTCAGCAAATTACCGATATTTGATTCTTTGTTGTATTGACGCACGGCGGCAGAAGTGAGCTGTGTGACTTGCTCTTTGAGCGCGGGATTCAGTTCGCGTTGTTTGGCTATCAAGGCAGCGGTAACTGGATCAGCGGAGAGCGAAGTGGCATCGACTGGAATGAGTTTGCCCCCTAGATAAGTGACATTATGTCCAGAGGTATCGACACGGAACTTGGTATACCCAAGATGCATTCCCTGGCCGAAAGTTAAGCCGATTACCGTGCCAGTTTCAGGATGTACCACCGGCTCTAATAAGCCATTATCAGAATGGCCGCCGAATATAGCATCAACACCACGCAGTTTACCCGCCATTTCATAGTCCTCATCAAACCCGCGCTGAACCGATGGGTCTGCCTCCTTATTGGTTTGCATGGGGGCAGTTTTATTTTGATGTGTTAGAACTACAATCATATTTACATCAGTACGGATTTTATCGACCCAATATTGTGCTGTTGCAATCGGGTCCTTAATCGCTAATCCAGTCCGCTGAAATGTTGCAATCGTGTTCTGAAAGGCGTCTATGCCCATTACCCCAACCACGCCAATGCGAATGCCATGCTGCTCAATGATCGCATACGGTTGGCCATACATAATTTCGGTTCCCTGATACACAATATTGGCGTTGAGTACCGGAAAACTGGCTCGGGGCATAGTCTCCATCAACGACTTCCAGCCATACTCAAATTCATGATTACCAATGGTCATGACGTCATAGCCCATGGCACTGTATAAATCGAAAGGCAGCTTACCCTCGGACTTTTTCGACAAGGCGCCTGTGTAAATATCGCCGGCATCCATTAGAAAACTGATGGGCTCTTGTGCTCTGGTCTTGTGGATCAATGTGGCGAGGTAGGGAATACCGCCCATCATATCAATATCATCACGCCAGTATGCCTCAACCGGATCATAGACACTCTCAATATCGTTGGTGTGCAAGATCACGATGTCTTTGGTCTCGGCGAGAATGCTGACACTTGAGACTAGATAAATAGCAAAGGCAAGACTTAAATTACGAAATAACATGGACATTTATAACCTGCGGCATGTGACTGATTTCAGATACTCTATCATATCACCTGCATGTTCTAGGTGTATGTGTTGCTTTTGCCTATCAATCTGAGCGACAATTCTTAGCACGATGAACTACGAATAACTTCTGTGTCTGTTCAAATCCGTTTATTAATTGACTGTCCCGATA
>CAZLIR010000158.1:0-3110 GCA_964559635.1 uncultured Enterobacterales bacterium | reverse complement strand
GTTTCTAGCCAAGCATGATGTCTCGATCATTGAGGCTAGTCATCATACCGATAGTCGTTTAAATCGCTTTTTTATGCGCCATGAAATCAGCTCAGATGCATCCGATTTCAATGAGCATGCGCTAGCAGATGAATTCGCTCTTCTGGCAGAAGAGCACGCCATGAACTGGTCGCTGGTCAACAGCACCTCTAAACAACGTATGGCTTTGCTTGCCAGTCACGAATCGCATTGTCTGGTTGATGTATTGCACCGCTGGCATACCGGCGAATTTGATTGTGAGATCCCCTGCATCATTTCTAATCATCGACAAATGCAAAAATATGCTGACTGGTATCAAATCCCATTTCATTATGTTGACTTTACCGATAAGCAGCTGGCATTTGCGAACATCGACGAATTACTCGACCAATATCAAATCGATGTGGTGGTGCTGGCAAGGTTCATGCAAATCATTCCTGACGACATGTGCGTTAAATGGGCAGGAAAAATGCTGAATATTCATCATAGTTTCCTACCATCATTCGCTGGAGCAAAACCGTATCAGCAGGCCTATGACAGGGGCGTTAAGCTGATTGGGGCGACTTGTCACTATGTCACAAAAGAGCTCGATGAAGGACCGATAATTGAACAGGAGGTCATGCGGATCAGTCACAGTGATAATGTGAATGATATGGTGCGTAAGGGCAAGCGATGTGAGGTTATGGCACTCGCGTCAGGTATTCGCTATCACCTTGAGCAGCGAGTTGTTATTTGCGAACACAAAACAGTGGTATTTGATTAACCATACACAATAGCGAGAAGTCAGTGGGGCAAGAACGCCCCACACAGTATCAGTCTGAAAGTCTGATTATAGCGCCGCTAGGATGGCGTCAGCAGAGCTTGCCTCAAACTCTCCAGGCTTCTCAACATTCAGGGTTGTGACGACTCCATCATCAACAATCATGGCATAACGCTGAGAGCGAATACCACCAAAGTCTGCAGTGTCCATTTCCAGACCTATGGCTTTGGTGAATGAAGCACCGCCGTCAGCCAGCATCACAACATTTTCTGCATTTTGGGTCTTGCCCCATGATTTCATCACGAAGGCATCATTTACAGATACACAGATAATTGCATCAACACCCTTGGCTTTGATTTCATCCGCTTTGACGATGAAGCCGGGTAGGTGTGCCTCAGAGCAGGTCGGTGTGAATGCGCCCGGAACAGCAAATAGGACAACTTTCTTGCCTGCAAACAGTTCCTCAGTAGTAGGATTAGTGTTGGCCTCATCGGTCATGAGGGCAAATGTCGCTTGTGGTAATTTTTCACCGACTTGAATCATGTTTATAGCTCCTTAGTTATGTTTGTCATACTTACGAAATGTAATGTTTTGTAGATGGTACTCAATCACCGATTTTCAACATCTGACGAGGCATTTTTTCAAAACACCCGATGATTCACCAGTTGAACTTGATTCCTGAACATTTGCACTATACTGAAAATAGCAATGGAGTAAAATATTCCTGGTAGTTGAAGGAATGACGGTCAAAAAATGTGCGTTCCTTCAAAGTTTTATTAAAAATTCATTGTTA
This sequence comes from uncultured Enterobacterales bacterium, assembly GCA_964559635.1. Lineage (GTDB taxonomy): Bacteria > Pseudomonadota > Gammaproteobacteria > Enterobacterales > CAXRAF01. Next base: position 1,539 of record CAZLIR010000158.1, on the reverse strand, counting down.
GCATGAAGCTATCTAATTCATTGGAGTGTGAATATGTCCATAAAACCCAGCATAGCAGGCGCGATTCTTTGCTGTGCCTCCGTCAGTTCTGTAGCGCAAGCTGACACAATATTAGGCCTATATCTATCAGCGAGTGCCTGGTCACCTGATATCAGCGGCACCATCGATAGTACCGGTCCTCGGATTGATTTAAATGATACCTTGGGATTCAGCGATGACGATGCCCAGCGTCTCAGTGCTCGACTTGAGCATCCGGTGCCTGTACTACCTAATATTGGCCTGGAAACCTATGATTTGGGCAACACTTCCGTGGCAACATTAAACGAGAGCATCATCTATGACGGTACGGTTTACAACATCAGTGATGTGGTCACCAGTCAGCTCGATATGAGTCACCAGTCGGTATTGCTCTACTATGAATTACTCGATAACTGGATAAGCCTCGATTTGGGTGTTGATATTATGGTGTTTGATGGATTGATTGCACTAGAGTCTAGTACGGACAACAGTATGACCGATATTGATGAGACCATCCCGGCGATTTATGGCATGTTGCAATTTGATTTTCCAGCCACTGGTTTCTCTGTCGGTGGCACAGTCAGCTTTATTAGCTACGACGACAATGACATCACCAAGAGTCGTTTATATCTTGGTTGGGAGAGTGACATTGGTCTTGGCTTGGAGGTTGGTGTTCAGGCATTCGATGCTGAGTGGCAGGACATTAGCGAATCAAACGGCAACGTATCCTTCGATGGTATGTATACCAGCTTGACGTATCATTTCTAAACGGTTTTTTCTCCCCTTGAATTGCCACTCACGTGACTGAGTGGCTTTTTTTTATTCGTTCAAGATTAATAACATGACCCCCGTTAGGGCAATCATTGACCAGACTACGGTCTTGGGTTTGATCTTATCGCCAAGGATCGCTGCCAAGGCCAACGAGAATACAATACTGGTGGCGAACAAGGTCTGAACGATGGCTGCCTTGGTGTATGCAAAGGCGAGCATTTGTAAATACAGTCCAGCGAAGGTACCGAAAAAGGTAGCTACAGCAAATATACCCCAAACCCGAACGGGCGCATCACTTACTGGTAGCCACCGCTTTTTCCGCCACAGCATCAAAACGACGATTATTGCCATACCGCCCAAAAGACGGATAAGACTCGCGTTGAGTGCATCTAAGTCGGTGGTTGTCAGCACCTGACGACTGATCACAGCGCCCAATGCCTGACATAGCGCCGCCAGTCCAGCATAGCCTACTCCAGTAATGTCGAATGGGCTATTGGTTTGTTTACGCTGATACCGGATCACCATGTCGACGGATAAGATAATGATGGCTACCGCCAGCCACTGCACAGTAGTTAACCATTCTGATAACCAGGCAATTGCCAAGAGTGCAGTGAGAATAGGGGCAAGTGTCTCAGCAACGAGTAATGTTTGACTGTCACCAATACGGTTGATTGCCTGAAAAAAGAAGGTATCACCCAAGCCGATCCCGATCACGCCACTCACAAGTAAGAGCATCAGGGTGGACGTGCT
>CAZLIR010000157.1:0-5937 GCA_964559635.1 uncultured Enterobacterales bacterium | reverse complement strand
ATAATCATAGTGATAATTCTCATAACAAGGAATTCAGTTTGGTCGTCAACGTCACCTTCATTAACGCATTTTTAGAATCGCTTCTCAATGTTTTATCAACCATGGCTCAGACCGATGCCAGACATCAACCACCCATATTAAAAAAGGATAATGTTGCCCGTGGAGATGTAACCGGGATTATTGGTATGGTGGGCAATCAGGTTATTGGCTCTATGTCGATTACCTTTACAGAGTCAGCCATTATCGGCATTACTTCGCGAATGTTGGGTGAGGAAATTAAAGAGATCGATGATACCGTTACTGATATGGTTGGCGAAGTTACCAACATGGTTACTGGTGGTGCAAAAAAGATTTTGGCCGATCAAGGTCATGATTTTAATATGGCAACACCGACCGTGGTAACGGGGCATAATCATGAAATTTCCCACAAATCAAAAGATAAGGTGATTCATATACCATTCAGTTGTGAGTTAGGTCCTTTCTACGTAGAGGTCAGCTTCGACCCGATAAAATCCTAGCCTCTTTAGTCATACCCCTTAATTTGTGAAACCATTCACACTATTGTGAGTGGTAAGTTCTTAAACTTAACTTTCTGTAAAGTGCAGGAAGTGACGCATGCTAAAACAATTACTCGACAATCTGATGCCTGGTTTGAAAAACAAGGACGAGATCATTGAAATGCGTCAACGACTGCAGTCATTGTTCCATAAGTTAAAATCACATCAAGAATTATTTCAGGAAGATCCCAAGCTGAATTTTAAACTGCTGGATGACAGTCGCGACTCTCGCTCTGCTGATGGCTATATGACATTTTATTTGGGTAACTATGTCATCTGTTACGAGTTAGGTGATACCCAGAGTATCCAGCTCTACAAACGCGGCAAAGTTGACTCCCTACAATTCGCTGAACTACTGGCAATTTCTTTTGCAGAGCACCTCGAATACATTGCTGATCCTCTCTTTGTAAAGGCTGATTTTTACCAATTAGAAATATTGGTTAATCATGTGATTAATACACGAGAGAAGACCGCGATGCTCAATGTATAACAGATATATTCCCACCCTGATAAGCCGTTCAGCTTGTTAACCCAGCACTAACTTTTTATACTTAACTCTCTGTGAACAAAGCGCGAGAGTTATGGAAAATACGCACCTCGGTAAAGCGAGTCCCTACATTCAAGAATATGCCCCTGAGTTATTAGTTGCGATCGAACGAGCGCCGATACGGGCAAAACTCGGTATCAACACACAGGGAATGCATGGTGTAGATATCTGGAATCATTGGGAGGTTTCCTATCTGGATTCAACCGGCAAGCCTCAAATAACCAGTTTGAGTATCTCTTACGACGCCTTATCAACCGCGATCGTCGAGTCTAAATCGCTCAAACTGTACTTTAACTCGTTAAACCAGAGCGCATTCGAATCAACTGAAAAGATGTTGCTACAAGTTAAGTCGGATCTCACCGCAATTATTGGCTCTGAAGTATATATTGAAGCACTGAATGAACAGTGTCTTGATACCTCTTGGGTTGCTGATTATGAATGTATTGATGAGATTGAAGCGACTTTTACTGCCTACAGTCCTGCACCTGAATATTTGTCTACTGTTGATGAGCAGGTCTCTGAGTCACTCTGCAGTCATTTGTTTAAAACGAATTGCATGGTCACTGGACAACCTGACTGGGCCACTGTCTTCATCAAGTACTCCGGTGCAAAAATTAATCATCAGGGACTGCTACAATATCTGGTGTCATTCAGAAATCATCAAGCGTTCCATGAGCCAAGCTGTGAGATGATCTTTTCCGATTTAATGAGACTCTGTAAGCCAGAATCGTTATCCGTTTATTGTCGCTATACAAGAAGAGGGGGCATTGATATCAATCCATATCGCAGTACCACAGATGAGTGGCCTGACAATCTTCGGATTCTTCGTCAATGACAGCTCACGCAACCATCGCCAGTGATGCCATCATCTTCTTGCCAGGCATTAAGGGCACAACGCTGGTCAATACCAACCGGGCTGACTATGACACCATATGGTCAGCGATTCAGAGTCAATATGAGGATTTAAATCTTCTGGAGCTAAGTTTTGATGAGCAACAGGTTGGCTATGACAGCTGGCCGCATAGTTTAATCAAACCCGGTCAAATCGAGGGCATCGTTTACTCTGAGTTCCTACGTGATATTAAAACTGAGAAACCGATCTATCTGTTCAACTATGATTGGCGGCAAAACTCAGAGGTAAATGCCAGACGACTGCAGGATTTCATGACCATGCTCAAGCAAAAGTCGCTGGCTAGTAAACGTTTTAAATCACCTCTGAAGCGATTTGATTTGATCGCCCACAGCCATGGCGCAAATGTGCTGCGACAACTAACTGCGATAGAGGGATTCAGAAGAATAGGGCGCATTGTATTGGCTGCTCCGCCACTCAGGGGATCGCTGGACTCAGTCGATGCTGTGTTAACAGGAGAGGGCGTATTTCCCGGAGTTAGAGCCAGAGTACGAAAATTGATCCGTACCTTTCCGGGCGCACTTGAATTACTGCCGACCTATGGTGCCGGGCATTTTGAGGACGACTCCGATGTCGATTTCTTTAATGCTAATCATTGGCAAAAGAATCTGCTCGACAAGAACAACTCCCATGCCGAAATATTCCAACAAACCTTAGCCATCGCCAAACGGGTTCAGGCCCAGTTACATGACTGGTCAGGTCTTAGAAAAGAACTACGCGATCGCATATTAATTATTGCCAGAGATGGCTACGAGACCGCCCAATCGGTGCGTGTTCATAGGCAACTGGCCGGAGAGCCAGAGAATTATGTTGATTTGGAGCATATGCATTTCTCCAGTCACGGTGATGGTACAGTACCTCATGTCAGTAGCTGTGCCTGGTCAAAGAAAATCCTGACATTAATGGCGACTGATTCCTGGCGCTATCGTGACTATGGTCATGGTTTTATCTTAAAAGATGAGCGTATTCAGAAAATGGTGCGACGCTTTCTGTCGCGCTCTCAAGCGTTTGATTGGTCCATACCTGGGCACTCAATCAAACGTGTCACCGATGTCACAACATCGAGTAATGAGCATGACAGTCCCGACTGGTCTGTAATATTGGAGTAATAATGAAAGTCCTTAAATGGCTGGTGTTGGCGCTTGCCGTCCTTATGCTAGTGTCCTATGTATTTATCACCTCAAAGCATCCGGTTCGCTCTGGAGAATTAGTTTTAGATGGCCTATCAGCGCCTGTGACGGTAACTTTTGATACCTATGGTGTGCCGCACATTGTGGCTGAGAATGACGAAGATATGTATCGTGCTTTTGGCTATGTTCACGCTCAGGATAGGTTGTTTCAGATGGACTTGATCCGGCGGCTTGGTAAAGGACGACTGGCTGAGTGGTTTGGAGAGGATGTGATCGCGGCTGATAAGTTATTCAGAACACTACAAATCGAGAAACATACCAGCCACTGGATGAAAAATTATATCTCCAGTGCACCTGAGAAACGAATTGCTGCCATAAATGCGTATTTGAGCGGTGTTAATCAGTTCATCGCTGAGGGAGCCACGCCCATAGAATATAATCTGATAGGGGCAGATAAAGAGCCAATGACCACAGAGGATATGGCTGTGGTGCTTGGCTTTACGGCATTTCAATTCACGATCGGTGTTAATCAGGATGTATTGGTCACAGCACTGGCTAATCAGTTGTCAGAAGCGCATATTAATGACCTTGGTATTCAATGGCAGGAAGGCTCAACGCTTATCCCGATTAATAACAAGCAAGCCACAAAACTTACCTCTGAACTCAACAAAGTCATCGACCTTTTGGCGCCGGGCGGTCTATTTTTGGGCAGTAACGGCTGGATTATAAGTGGTGACAAAACAGAGCAGGGCATGCCAATTCTTGTTAATGATCCCCATATGAGCTTTGCCCAACCCTCTGTTTGGTATGAGGCGCACTTAAAGTCACCCGAATCAGAAATTTATGGCCATCATCTGGCGCTGTTTCCATTCGCCTTGTTGGGACACAATCAGGATATTGCATGGGGTTTGACCATGTTTTTGAATGATGATGTGGATTTATATCGTGAGAAGGTCAATCCTGACAACCCTGATCAATACTGGGCTATAGACGAATGGCGTGACTTTGAAAAACACACAGAAACAATTGTCGTGAAGGATGCTGAGCCGGTGATACTTAATTTACGTTCAACCCGGCATGGGCCTGTAATTAATAGCGCCTATGAAGATTTTGAAGGCCATGAAAACACCTTGGCCGAATTCGACAAGGATCAGATACTCTCGATGTGGTGGTTGTTTTACCATCCTGATAATAACCTGATTGATCCCGTGTATGAGTTATCACGGAGCAAAACGCCTGATGAGGCAGCCTCTGCTGTGTCAAAGATATATTCACCTGGCTTAAATGTCATGTATGCAGACAAGAATAACAATATTGCCTGGTGGGCGAGTGCCCGACTCATCAAGCGCCCTGAGCATGTCAATCCAGCGATGATCCTGGATGGTGCCTCTGGCAAGGATGATCCACTCGGGTTCTATGATTTCAGTCACAATCCACAAATATTAAATCCAGAGCACGGCTACTTATACAGTGCTAACAACCAACCCTCGGACACAGGAATAGGGCTGGTGCCCGGTTATTATGTCGGTCGCGATCGAGCGAAGCGGATCACAGAACTGTTGTCTGAAGAGCGCAGTTGGGATGTCAAAGCGATGCAGAAAATGCTGCTCGATAACACCTCAACAAGTGTGATCGAATTCAAAGACAAGATCTTACCTCACATTGATGCTGCAGCTAGTGAAAAATCAGCAGAATTGTTCGAAAATTTAAATAAATGGCAAGGAAATCATGAAGTTACGTCAATAGAGCCGACTATTTATTATTATTTTAAGAAGCAATTATTGACTGATATATATGCAGATGAGATGGGAGAACATTACTTTGAGATGTTTCTGGCTGGCTTTCTACGCCAGAAAACATACTGGAAGATAATGAACTCACCAGATTCAGTGTGGTGGGACAATATACACACCGAAGAAATTGAAACAATCGCTGAAATTATCAATCAAGCGTGGAATAAGACGCTCGATAAGATAGACACATTAACTCAATTCGAAGCATCAAAGATGCAGTGGCAATATCATATGCGTGCATTACATCAGCATCCGTTTGGGCTGAACGAGAGTCTGGCTGGCATATTCAATATAGGACCACTACCAGCGCCTGGAGGCAATGAAACAATCAATAACATGATCTTTAAATTAAATTCAGAACCCTTTATTGCACAATATGGCCCATCAACACGACGAGTGGTAGATTTCAGCGATCTCGAGAATAGCTGGGGTATCAATCCGACTGGTCAATCAGGTGTCGTCACAGACAAACACTATGGTGATCAGGCCACAATGTATTCAATAGGTGAGTATAGACGTCAGATAACCTCTGAAAATCAACTCAGTGAGCATACAGCTTCTGTATTAGTCTTTACACCGAATTAGCCATCACGCTACGTCATTCTTTCTATACTCACCAGTAGAGTAGTAGAAACTATTTACGCAGCGTTGCAGTTAATTTATGTATTTCACTCATCGGTCAGTGTTTATGTGCTTACTGCCATTTGCGACACATTGACGCCTGACACTATATAAGCCTTATTTACAGACAATCACCAAATACCACTTAATTACCTTAATTACGCTATATCCCACCATGTATGCGCATAATGTATATTATGTTAAATAGTAAATATGTGGCAAATAATAGGTGCAGTGGATAATAAGAGGATGAGCGCAACTGTGCTCTACACTAGCGATATTTAATTGTGAGACGTTTTCTGGAGTTAGATAAGCGCAGAGGATTTGCTATAGAGAAATACTTATAAAGAAGAAGTTATTATATAAACGTGACTAAGTG
>CAZLIR010000156.1:0-5992 GCA_964559635.1 uncultured Enterobacterales bacterium | reverse complement strand
GCTTAATTGCGACTCCTGTATTTAACGATAACGGAGACCGTCTCGGTACAGTTGTTGAGTGGGATGATAAGACAGAGCGCCTTGCAGCCGCAAAAGAAGCGAAGGAGCTGGCAGACAAAAATGCTGGCATCGCGAATGCCCTTCAGGTCTGTCAGGCCAATGTGATGATGGCTGATAATGATATGAACATTGTCTACTGTAACGATGCAGTGACAGAAATGATGAAGGATTCTGAAGCTGAGCTGAAAAAAGTTCTGGCATCATTTGATGCCAATAATCTGGTCGGTACCTGTGTCGATATATTCCACAAAGATCCAGGTCGAATCCGCGATATGGTCGCTGGATTGACTAACTCATACCATACCCAAATCAAAGTAGGTATCCATACCTTTGCCTTGATTGCGACTCCAGTGTTCAATGATCTCGACGAACGACTAGGTACGGTAGTCGAGTGGCGCAAACGTACCGAAGAATTGGCCATTGAGGGTGAAGTCGATGAAATGGTCACTGCAGCATCGCAGGGTGACTTAACCATTCGCATCGAAACGTCTGATAAAGAAGGCTTCTTCAAGCGACTTGCACAGGGACTGAATCGACTGGTAGAGGTAGCTGAGGATGTATTGAGTAACACGGCAGTGGTGCTCGAGGCATTATCAAATGGTGACCTTACCAAGAAGATTGAAGCTGATTATCAGGGCTCGTTCGGTAAGCTTAAAAATGATGCGAATAGTACGGTGGATAAGTTAACAGAAATTATCACTGAGATTCGTAACTCAGCAGCCTCAGTATCTAGTGGTGCTCAGGAAATCAGCGGTGGCAACATTGACCTGAGCCAACGTACTGAAGAGCAGGCGAGTGCGCTGGAAGAAACGGCAGCTAGCATGGAAGAAATGACATCGACTGTCAGAACAAGTGCCTCAAATGCTGAAAATGCCTCTGACCTTGCAAATGATGCCTCGAGTAAAGCTAAGGCCGGTGGTGATGTTGTTGGCCAGGCTGTTGAAGCCATGGGAGAGATTAATGACAGTAGTGAGAAAATCTCTGACATCATTGGGGTCATTGATGAAATCGCCTTCCAAACTAATCTCTTGGCACTGAACGCCGCAGTTGAGGCTGCTCGTGCAGGAGAGCAGGGTCGAGGATTTGCGGTAGTTGCTGCAGAGGTTCGTAATCTGGCACAGCGTTCAGCGACTGCTGCGAATGAGATTAAGGATCTGATCCGAGACAGTGTCGATAAGATTAAGGACGGCAGTAAGTTGGTCAATGAGTCAGGTGATACATTGACAGAAATTGTTCAGGCAATTAGTCAAGTGACAACGATTGTAAGAGACATTAGCGCCTCATCCAGAGAGCAAGCTGAGGGTATTGACCAAGTGAATACCGCCATTGGCCAAATGGATGAGACAACACAGCAAAATGCTGCACTTGTTGAGGAGGCCTCAGCAGCTTCTGAAAACATGGCTGAGCAAGCTGCGTTAATGAATGAGTTAATGGATTTCTTCAACACGGGTGATACGACACCAGCAAAGCGCACAACGACGCCGAAGCAAGTGGTTCATACGCCGGTTGAGGCGATTCATGATGACCCCGGTATGGCTAACACTGCTGGTCAAAAGAAAGTTGTTAGCACCACTGATGATGGCTGGGAAGAGTTTTAATCTAGGATAAGCAAATGGCAAAAACTTCAGTCACATTACCAGAAAAACTTGATATCAGTTGTGTATCAAACCTTAAGGGTCGCTTGGAAAAAGCACTTGCTAAAGAAGCGACCCAAATTGAGCTGAATGCTCAGAAGGTAGAGTTTGTTGACTCATCAACGATTCAATTGTTACTCAGTTTTCAAAACGAAGTGCATAACCAGGGTAAAGAAGTCCAGATAGTTAAGTCATCTGATGCCATGTTGAGTGGTTCCACTCTACTCGGTACTGATAGCTTACTGGCTATTCAACAATAATGTCTACGAACCAGACCTAAGGGAGCTAGTAATGACGAAAATATTGGCTGTTGATGATTCTGCATCGATGCGTCAAATGGTTAATTTCACCTTAACAGGTGCAGGTTACCAGGTTAAGGATGCCGAAGACGGCAAGCAAGGTTTAGATTGCGCTAAAGCGGAGCAGTTTGACGTCATCGTCTCAGATGTAAATATGCCAGTCATGGATGGTATAACCATGATTAGTGAGATTCGTAAATTACCTCAATATAAGTCGGTTCCAATTCTCATGCTAACCACCGAGTCTTCGAATGATAAGAAAATGGCAGGTAAGCAAGCTGGAGCCACGGGTTGGATAGTGAAGCCTTTTAATCCTGACCAACTTCTGAAGACAATCGCTCGCGTCGTATAAGGAACAACTTATGGGTATCGACCTTAGTCAATTTCATCAGGTTTTCTTCGAAGAGAGTTTTGAAGGCCTCGATGTCATGGAAGAGTTACTTCTAACGCTCAATGATGGTGACCCTGATACTGAATCAATCAATACAATATTCCGCTCTGCACACTCTATTAAAGGCGGTAGTGCGACTTTCGGATTTGCTTCGGTAGCAGAATTTACACATATTTTAGAATCACTTCTGGATGATATGCGTGATGGCAATCGTGATGTTACATCTGATGCTGTTGACCTGTTACTTCAGTCAGTCGATTGTCTGCGTGATATGTTGACTTCACTGCAAGACACGGGTGAGTGTGATGCCTCACTTGCGGAGTCTCTAGGAGCACAGTTCAGAGCACTCGAGGGCGGTGAAGCATTGGCTGAGAGTAATGATGATGCCAGTGAAGAGGTATCCGAAGCTTTGGCAGATGCCGCCACGGGGCAGTGGAAGATTACGTTCAAACCAGAACCCCATATTTTACATAACGGTAACGAGCCGGTACGTATGTTCCGGGAGCTCTCTATGTTGGGGGATCTCAGTGTTACGGTTATAAAGGACACAATTCCTGCTTGGGGTGCTAACGATCCAGAAGAGATTTTCCTGAATTGGGAAATGACCTTAGATGGTTCAGTTGCTGAATCTGATATCGATGAAGTATTTGAATGGGTTATTGATGAGTGTGAACTATCAGTTACCCGAGAAGGCACCGATGATGCGAGTCAATCATCCAACAGTGAAACCGATGAAGCACCGGCACAGGATAATGTGGCGACACTAAAGCCTTCAGCTTCTGACGAGCCAGAGACGCTTTCGACCTCAACCGCTGTCGCTAAAAAACCGCAGCCAAAGAAAGAGGTTACACGGAGTGCATCGTCGATACGTGTTGATATAGATAAAGTTGATAGTTTAATCAACTTGGTCGGAGAATTAGTCATCACACAATCCATGCTGAGTCAGGTCGGGACAGATTTTCATGTCCGACAACTTGAAGTGCTCAAACATGGCCTGACACAACTCGAGCAGAACACGCGCGAGCTGCAGGAACGAGTGATGCAGATACGTATGATGCCGATTAGCTTTGCATTCAATCGTTTCCCTAGAATGGTTCGAGATTTAGCTAAACAGCTGGATAAAAAAGTTGAATTAGTGATTTCGGGTGAGTCTACAGAACTCGATAAAACCGTTATGGAGCAGATTGGTGATCCGCTAGTTCACCTGGTTAGAAACTCCATGGACCATGGGATTGAATCACCAGAGGAACGAATTGCACTGGGTAAACCTGAGGTCGGTACAGTTAAGTTAGATGCCTTCCATCAGGGTGGTACAGTGATGATTGAAATCACTGACGATGGCAAGGGCATTGATGCCTCTAAAGTATTTGCCAAAGCGGTAGAGAAGGGCATCGTATCTGCTTCAGATAATCTGCCTGAGCAGGAAATATTTAAGCTACTATTTGAACCTGGTTTCTCCACTGCTGAAACAGTCTCCGATGTCTCAGGCCGTGGTGTTGGCATGGATGTGGTTAAACGAAATATCACCAATTTGGGTGGCTCAGTAGATGTCTACTCAGAATTAGGCAAGGGTTCAACCTTTAGTATTCGCTTACCACTCACACTGGCGATATTAGATGGTCAGTTAATACGCATCGGACAGCAGATCTTTGTAGTACCGTTGATTTCGGTGAGTGAATCCATTCAGGTTGATTCCAAACTTATTAATCGCGTCGGTGGTGAGATGGACCTGTATCAACTGCGTGAAGAGTATGTACCGATTATTAATATGGCTGGCGAATTCCATTTTGAATCTGACAATAAAGACATCGAAGACTCTGTATTGGTAGTCGTAGAGGGAGAAGATCAAAAGATTGGCTTACAAGTTGATGAATTGCTCGAGCAGCAACAGGTTGTTATTAAGAGTCTTGAGGAAAACTATAAGTCTATCCAGGGAATATCAGGTGCAACCATACTGGGTGATGGCCGAGTCGCTCTAATTATTGATGTCGTTGGCTTTATTCGTGGTGCTAAACATTACATGCGCACAGAAAATGATGCTGCTTAGGAGACTCTTGGATGAATGATTTAGTAGAAGTATCTGAACAAGTTGCCGATTCTGATAATGAGCAACAGGAAAAGGCCTCTCTGGGACAGCAATATTTATCTTTCACGCTCGGGGATGAGACCTTTGCCGTTGAAATACTCAGTGTACAGGAAATCAGAACATGGGAAGTACCGACTCTGTTGCCTAGATCACCTGAGTACATGAAAGGTGTCATCAATCTCCGTGGCACAATTGTTCCGGTAATCGACTTACGCATTAAATTCAATATCTGTAAACCCATATATGACGATACAACCGTGGTTATCGTGCTACGAATCAATGAGGACGATAAAGTGCGAATTATGGGTATCGTTGTAGACGCCATGTCTGATGTATTGTTCATTGACAAGGATAAAATTCGCAACTCACCTGAATTTGGTGGCAAAGTTGATGCTGAGTACATCGAAGGCTTAACGACCATTGAAGGTAACATTGTCAGTCTACTGACGACTAAAGCACTACTAAATATAAATGAAATCTCTCACATCTAGCGATAGATGTTTTTATCGGAATAGGATAATCGACGATGAGTTTGCAAGAAAATACAGTCATAGATGAAAAAGCAGCTATTGAGCAATACCTGAGCTTTTTGATTGAGAGTGAAGAGTTCGCAGTAAGTATTCTTGCTGTGAGAGAAATACGTGGGTGGGAGAAAGTAACCCCCATTCCAAATTCCCCAGAGTATGTGAAAGGATTTATTAATCTACGCGGGAAAGTTGTGCCAATTATCGATTTGCGTCAACGCTTTAATATGGAAGTCAAAGAGTATACCGATACAACGGTAGTGATTATTCTTAACATGGATGATACAGATAACGATGAGAGCGAGTTAGTGGGTATTATCGTCGATGCGGTATCTGAAGTTTATGATATCAAGCCGGAGGATATTCGTCCTTCGCCAAAACTTGGTGGCCATGTTGATGCAAAGTATATCAATGGTATTGCAGAAATTGCAGAGAAAAACATCATCTTAACAGATGTTATTTCACTACTAGATACTGATGAATTACTAGAAGCAACAAGTCTTGCGAGTTAGTCATGATTGATGCTGGAGATATCAGAGAGTGACGCAAACAAAACAAAAGCATGCCAAAATCAGACGCGAATTTATTTACACAAGAGAAGACTTTGAATTTATCAGAAAACTGGTTTATGAAGTCTGTGGTATCAGCCTGTCTGATGTCAAAGAGGACATGGTATACAGTCGTCTAGCGAGACGATTACGAATTCTAGGTATACCATCATTCAAAGAATACTGTCAGTATCTTGATAATAATCAGGATATTGAGTTATCCAACGCAATCAATGCCATTACCACAAATCTGACACACTTTTTTCGTGAGAATCATCACTTCGAAACACTAAAAAAAGATGTTCTACCAAAGTTAGTAATCAAAAAGCCGCGTGGTAATCGATTGCGCATATGGTCTGCTGGCTGCTCGACGGGTGAGGAGCCCTACAGTATTGCGATGACGGTTCGTGAGGCAATCCCAACCATCAAACAGTGGGATGCAAAAATTCT
>CAZLIR010000155.1:0-6009 GCA_964559635.1 uncultured Enterobacterales bacterium | reverse complement strand
GTATTTAACCATGTCTTCAGCTGATGACTTAATAGCTCCGGCTCCCGCCAGCGTTGGGATATTCCAATGCTTGGTTTTAATCAATTCACCATTGTGTCCATCACTTAGCATGGCCATCTTATCGGCAGGGATATCGACATAACTTGAGTTCATCTTTAATGGCTTAAATACTCGATCTGCGATGACCTGCTCATAACTTTTGCCATCAACAAGAGACAGTATATGACCAAGCAAACCAGTGCCGAGATTGGAGTACTCTGTTTGAGTACCAACCGCACGACTTAGTTGATATTTATTTAAAAAGGCGTACAACTGTTCAACAGAATAATCGGCATACGGATCCAGTGGATCTGCTATCGTCAAATTGTCAGGTAAACGGGGTAAACCGGAGGTATGATTCGCTAATGATAACAACGTTATAGGCTTGTCTTTGAAGACTGATAATTTAACGGACTCACGCAAGTATTGTTGCGCTGTATCTGTTAACTTTACCTTTCCCTCTTTGACCATAGAAGCGAGCGCGATAGTTGTAAAAGTCTTACTAATTGAACCTATCTCAAATAAATGGTTACTGGCGGTTTGAGTGTTATTAGCCTTGTTGATAACTCCAACATTAAGATAACTTACATTATCGCCTTCAATGATGGCAGCACTGATCCCAACGCTGGCATTCTCATTATTTAATCTGTAATCAAGCATCTGCTTAACTTTATCAATGCCAGTATCAGCCTTTGTTGCTGACATCATCACGATAAATAGGACGATAAATACTGCAACTGTAGCTATTTTTTGCTTTTTCATACGAATTTCCCGTTAATTAATTCAGTTTAGCTTTGTTCTAATTCCGCTAATCGTTTTTCGATTCTGTCTAAAATTGGTTTGAATTTTTTCTTAACCGCATGAATGTTGGCCCACCAGATCAAACCAAAAAATATCGTCACGAAAATCAAGTAATAAGTGAGCATTTCAGTAATTACAACAGCCCCCGCTTCATCTACTCTGTCACCAACGCTTACGAGCACAATACCGATATAAAGTGGTGCCAGATACCATGAAAGCACTGAACCTAACAAGGTCATTTGCGATTGTATTTTTTGCTTTTCTAAGGTCAGAAATGCCTTGATACTTGATAACTTATTCGGCAGCGTATGCCGTGCTTTACGCAAGCGGTATGGAATAAATAGACATGCCAATGTCAGAATAATAAGTCCCGTTAATTCAATCATGGAGTTATAGCTAAACATTCTATATATCCAGAAAGGTACCAGACACAGGGCTATGAGTGATTCCATAACATCTCGCCTTTTTATGTCCCGATCGAGCTTCACAGTCTCTTCTTCGAGCGCATCTATGGCAGAACTAATTTCAGGTTTGTTATCTAAAATTTTGACTTCTTCAGCCCATGCTAATTTCAAATCATCCAATTGCATTACTCATCTCCGATATACTGCTTCTCAAAAGCAGACTTGATTCGTTTTACCCTGACACTAACCGCATTGGAACTAATGCCTACGACATCAGCCATTTCTGGTGCTGATAAGCCATCCAGGTACATCATCAGAATTGTCGCGTCAGTATCACCTAGTTGGTTTACAAACTCTCTCAGTATTTCTGACTGACAGTTTTCAGTTCCAGGTTGGGATTCATTAGCGAACATATTTGCTATAGACTCACTCAACTCTCGCTGTTTGACGGTTTTTCTGACATAGGTCATCGCGGTATTGAATGCGACCTTATACACCCAGGTACTCACAGAGGCATTACCCTCATATGAGTCAAAACTACGCCAAAGTTGCAAAAGTATTTCCTGGTACATGTCGTCAATATCATCAGAATTGGCATAGCGTGAAGTGATGAAGCGAATCCGCCCAGCATTCTCGACTATGGTTTTTTCAAATGAATATTGCATGTAATTCCCTTGAGGACACGACTAAATTCGTTATTTAAATAGTTAGTCGCACAGAAACTGCATTTATGACAAAAAGATTAAAATTTTTTAATTATGCTGATATGTTCTTTAATCAATCGCGCTATCATAACCTCGGTTACATAGCCAACCAAATAACGCGCCAGTTAAGAACATTAACAGGCCATAAGTAACTGCAGGGATCATCATAGTAGGATTACCTATCAAGGTTCCGGCAACGACCAGTGCTAAGGTGCCGTTCTGTATGCCAACCTCAAAACCAATTGTAATTCGCTGTTTCTTTGATAGTGAAAAATATTTTGCGAGATAAAACCCAAGTGCTAATGCGATAATATTGAGAAGCAATGTAGCTAAGCCTGTTTGATAAAAATATCCACCGACATTTGCCCAATTGCGGTAGATAATTAAGCCAATAATTACAAACATAAAAACTACACTAAACCATTTTAGTAATGGCTCTATTTTCTTAGATAAATTAGGAAATATTTTGAGAAAAATCATGCCTAGTGCGACTGGGACAACAGTAATGACGAGCAGTTGAATGATGGTTTTTAGGATCGGCATACTAAACTCAATGCTGCCGTTACTGAAGTATTCCATACTCAGTCCAACGACTATTGGAATGGTGAATGGCGTAATGATTCCCACAATTGCCGTTAACGAAATCGAGAGTGCTACATCGCCTTTGTATAAATAACTAAACATATTTGATGTCGCACCACCTGGAGCAAGCGCAATAATCATCATACCAACCGCTAACTCTGCGGGCATGCTCATCACATTAGCAATGATGAAAGCTACAAGAGGCAAAATAAGCATTTGTGTGCTGAAACCAATCAAAAACGGTTTCGGGTACTGAAGAACAGATCTGAAGTTAGACAGCTTAAGAGATAGACCCATCCCGAACATTATAAGGAATAACGATAGCGGCAGAATAATGGATGTTAATATGTCTACTTGCATATAACTCACCTGATGATGATTTCACGACACAACAATAATCTGATTGAGCCCCTTTAGACTAATCAAATGACTTTGTAATCTGATTACACAACGTCACAGACACATAATAATCTATCTCCAAGGAAATGTATAAAAGCCCCATAGCTGGGTACGGGGCTATTTATTCACCTGTTACCATCTGTCCCACAGTGCGCAATAGGTATAGGTACCGAGTACACTCCATACTCTCTGATAGCAGCGAATTCCATAGCCACCCGTACCTGTGTAATCAGCCGAAGGATTGTAGGTTGATCCCTCTGAAGCCATGCCACTGACAGTCACAGCGTCGCTCAGATCATCGATCTCTTCGTACGCATCACATAACACACAGTCAGTCATGTAGTCGTTGACTGTTGCAAGCGCAGAAAGCGCTGTTAAAAAACACGCACTCGCTGCCGCCGATGAACCAATGCCATAAGTCAGCATTGACATGAATACGCCGCCACCACATACAGTAGCAGTAACCGGAGCTGCAGCGGCCGTTGTTGCTGCGCGAACTAAGCCACAATCGTCGGCCGATGAGCAGAGATTTTTACTGGTAGATTTCGCATTAGACTTCAATGTATTAAATGACTTTTGCGCTGACGCTTCGTAGTTTAAAAAGTTCCTTAGCGCAATAAACCAAGGTTCAGAAGACTCGAATTGATTGATATCCATATCAGGTAATGAGCCAGTATGATTGCTTCTGACATATCTTCCTGTAACCAGATCTTTTATTTCATACAAGTTTTGGTTAAGTTTCATGACACTATAGTGAGAGGTCGGTGTTTTCATTTGTACCCAACGTCTATCACTCGGGTCATAGATAACGACAATCTGGTCACCAGCCGAACTTGTGAAGGTTCGCGTGACTCTCTTGAGTACATTGTCAAAATAAACTGTTTGTACTGCCAGAGAGCCGTAGATATTCGCTGTTTGAATATCATCAATGACTCTGATGTCTGGTAGTGTGTTACCTGGTTCTCCAAATGAACCAGGCTCCGCTTTAAAAGTTAGGGTTAGTAGGGCTGTAAAAACAAACAATACAATCCTTTGTAAAGTAGTAGTTTTTGGCATGTCTTAATTCCATTTAGGTGTCGTTATAATTAAGCCAAATTAAACGAGCTGTGATTAAGATAACCAAGGAAAAGAGAACAACGGTATTGAGTGCTTTGTCCCAGAACAATACTATCTGGTAGATTGATATCAACACCAAACCGGCTAGACCAGCCAACACAGTGTTTGAGAATTTATTTTTTCTCGCAGGACGTGTTAGATTTTCACTAGTAAAACTCATGACTAGTAAAATCACTAAAAAGACGATAACAATATTAGTAAAGTTAATATGCTCTATCATGGTAGAACCCTCTTAGATAACGATGATTGAATGATGTTAGGCAACTACTTATATGCACTGACCCAATTAGTCGATATCTTCCCTGATTATCACATTTGGCCACGTAACTTTGATGGCAGTTTACCGCTCAATGTCGCTTATCAAAGTTGACTTCATACATCCAAGATCCATTTCGAAGTCATGGAATAGATTATTTAACTAAACCTTGAATAACAATGGCAGATCTCTGAAGTTGATGTGAGGCCCTACTCTTATGTGAGTAGAGCCCGTCTTGTAGACTGGTTAATTACCGATGTGTTTATTAAGGAAGGCTTCTATCTTTGTGTATAGCTCGTATTGGTTATCTTCGTCTCTGAAGCCATGACCTTCATACTGTTTTACCATTGATTCATATGGATAGCCCATCTGATCTAGCTTTGCAGTGACAGCATCATACTGGTCAATCGGTACTCGAAGATCCTTATTTCCGTGAACAAAAAATAAGGCCGCCTTTAACTTATCAAGGTGATAAATGGGTGAGCGCTCTCTAACAAATGCTTCATCGCTGAAACCCCATGCTTCATCTAGAAACTTACGACCATACTCACTGCGATAAGTATCCGATTCTTTTTGGATTGTGATGTCATACACACCAACATAAGGAATTGCGCACTTGTATAGCTCTGGCTCTTTCACAACGCCCATCAATGCGGCGTAACCGCCATAACTGGCACCATAGATACAAACACGATTTTTATCTGCGATGCCTTCCTTAATTGCCCACAAGGTCGCATCAGTGACATCGTCCTGCATCTCAGAGCCGACTTTCAGATAGTTATCATATATAAACTTACTGCCGCGTCCTCCGGAACCACGATAGTTGACTTGCAGCACAGCATAGCCTCGATTTGCCAAGAACTGAGATGACCGATTACTGAAATTAAAACCCCACTCATCTTTAACACCATAGGGACCACCATGGATGTATAGCACCAGCGGCAGGTCTTTGTCTTTACCATTAGGTAAGGTTAAGTAACCGCGGATCTCCATACCATCACGTGCCTCAAATGACACGGGGCTGGTCTTAGCCATCGCTTTCCGATCAATCCAGGAGCGAACATTTAATAAGAATTCCATTTGGTTATTTTTCAAGTCATACAAGTAATATGTACCGGGATTTCGATCGCTCCACACATAAACAAGGGCCTGACTGCCATCACTGACAAAATTTACGATATCTACTTGCTGCTCCGGAAAGGCGTTTGCCAGATTGATGTGTAATTGAGCAATGCGATTATTTTTGTCGAAGAACTCATCTTCGACATAACCCGGCATGCGCTGGACACCAATTACTTCGCGCGCATAGAATCCGTCATCCCAAATGTATCTCTCAATATCTGCATCTCCCTCAATCGCATAGACCATATCCAGATCGGAGGTGTTCATATCCAACGTATAGATACCTCGTTTGCTGCCCTCTTGTGTGACATTCATATACAACTTACTGTTGTCTCTATTAAAGCCAATCGGCGTCATACCGACATCTTTGCTATCAAATGATTTGAACAGTTCCCAGTCGGAGTCGGCGCTCTTCTTGGTATGGATAACAAACTTTTCCTCATCTAGTTCGACCGCTGTAGAAACCCTGACGTCACCATTATGATCGACAGCTAATGAGCCGTATTTCATTGGACTCTTCTCGAGACGCTTACGAAAACCCGTATAAACATTCATCTTGAATGCCGTCTGACGAGAACCTTCATTC
>CAZLIR010000154.1:0-6074 GCA_964559635.1 uncultured Enterobacterales bacterium | reverse complement strand
CGACTGATCATACAACCCGACCGTAGCCGCAGCGATTGGCGCCCCTTCCCCGGATATAATGCCACTGAGCTTAACGCCTGTCGGCTCCACTGGCGGCACATCGACTGGCGGATTGGAATCATCACAGACATCCCCTAAACCATCGTTATCTGCATCCAGTTGGTCCGGATTAGGGATCAACGGGCAATTGTCGTCATCATTAGGAATACCATCCCGATCAAAGTCTGGAATAGAGTGATCGGTAGTAAAGGAAACTAATGAGCTTGTCGTTACTACACCCTCAATATTGTAGGCATCGACGACTAAATAGTAGGTTGTGTTTTCTGCCAAACCCGTTAGCTGAGCTTGGTGGTTAGTTGTAAAGCTATTGGAATTTTGGCTTAAGTCAAAATTAACAGGCTGAAGACCATAACGCACGACACCAGAACTTGCTTCTTGGGTTCCCCAGCTTACTAGTGCTGAATTGGTGGTAATGTCTGACACTTGAGGCTGTAGGGTAAACACAGGAGGCGCAATCGCTTCTGGTGCTAACGTGGTGAAGAACGTCGGCGAGCAGGCGCTCGAGTTACCTGACTGGTCCGTTAACTGAATTTGTAACTCATAAGTCGTTTCCTGTGTTAAACCAGATAACGTCACACTGTCGCTCATGGCCGGATTCACGGTACCGGTTTGTAACCAATCCGAAGAACCTGTTGCGCGATATAAAATCGTCGCGGTAGTCAGCTCATCTGAACTCCAACTCACCACAGCGGTGTTGACCTGAGCATTTACCACAGGACTAACACTACAAACGGGTGGTGTCGTGTCTGGTAAGGCATCGGTGGTACCGGTTAGATCAGCGCTGACTGTTTCCGGTGCTGGAGTGGATGAATAAACCGTACATTCATACGTAGTCGCTGGTGTAAGACCAGTCAATGTTAACTGGTGATCGAGCACCAAGGCATCGTCTGAGACTTCGAAAAATACATCATCCTGCTTGGGCGGTGGTGGCGGCGGATCAATTACGGTATTACCATCAAACTGGGCATAGAGCAGTAAGTTCTGCGAGCCATTCGCCGCACTTATCTTGTTTGGCGTTGCTAATCCTGAGAGCGCTGCATCTACCGCTGAAGGTAAAGCATCTGGATAGGCCTGTAAGTAAAGCGCCGCCGCTCCTGCCACATGAGGCGAGGCCATGGAAGTACCATTAATGGTGCGTATGCCACCATCGCTCCAGGCTGAGGCAATACCGGAGCCCGGAGCAAACATATCAATACAGGCGCCCCAGTTAGAATATCCAGCACGGCTGTCGTTTGAATCACTGGCTGCCACTGTAATGGCTGCAGGCACACGGTTGGGTGAGCCATAACAGGCATCAATGTTAGAGTTACCGGCGGCGACAACAAAAGTAATACCCTGACTGATCGCCGCTTCGACTGCACTGTCGAGTATGTTTGAGCTTCCGCCACCCAGACTCATATTCGCTACTGATGGTCCAGAGGCGTGATTGGCAACCCAATCGACGCCAGCAATCACACCGGAATTTGAACCTCGGCCACTACAACTGAGCACTCGGACACCTATCAGCTCGACATTCTTGGCAACACCATATTCGCTACCGCCCATGGTGCCTGCCACATGAGTTCCATGGCCGTTACAATCGGAAGCATCGGCATCGTTATCAATAAAGTCCCAACCATGGCTTGCACGGCCAGCAAAATCTGGGTGGCTGATCAGGATTCCGGTATCAATAACATAACCGGTCACACCAGCACCGTCTAAGTCATAGGAGTAATTGCCATCTACCGGTAAGTCGCGCTGATCAATTCTGTCGAGTCCCCAAGTTGCGTTCGTCTGCGTGGCGCTAGTGAACATATACTGATCTTGTTCGATCATCTGTACCCGATTATCGCGTCGTAAGGTATCAATTTGCGACGGCTTCATTTCAATCACAAAACCATCGAGGGCTTTATTGAATTGGTTCTTCACCCGACCGTCGAGTTGTTTGGCAATATCGGTGGCAACATAATCCACCATCTGCGCTCGATCCATCGAACGCTTGGTGAGACTTTTCAATTCAGAATGTGGTTTTAGTTTGACAATAAACTGATTATGTATCGCATTCGCGGCCTCAGCAGCCACATAGTCCGCCAGCATGGCATCAGCTGACAGCGCAATGTTCACACTGGTCTCATCGGCAGAGCATACCAATCGACTGTTAGAAAACAGATTCGTCTGCCAGGCGACGGTTAATGACTCTGTGGTGGTGTCGACTACTGTCGGACCATCGGTAATTTCTAATCGCACGATGCCAGCACCCGGCGCAGCTGTTCGGAAAGTGTGGACATCGGAAGAAACGCTATTACCCGCTAAATCCTGTGAGTGAACCTGATAGTAATACAATGTATCTGCTTGTAGTTGCGATACCGGAACCTGATGGTCCGTCGTCAAGCCTGTCACCGTAAACTGCTGATCAAGCGCTGTTTCTGATAAGCCTAAATCAACCAAACTGGTTGCACTTTCATTGGTTTGCCACAACACGAGGGCTGAATTGGTGGTGATATCTTCGACGTATGGGCCATTGAGAATAATAGGCGCCGATGTATCAGCTTCAGCCAGAGTAGTGAACTCCACTGGACCAGCAACGGCAGGCCCATTGCCTAAAGCATCGGTCGAGAAAACATTAACGCTGTAGGTTGTCGCAGGCGTGAGATTAGTCAGTGGCATCTCATGCTCAATCACCAAGGTCTGATCATCAATATAATTTTGACTCACACCATCACTGTAATAAACCCCACTAGTAGCAAACTCGTTGGTTGTCCAACGGACAATCGCGGATGTCTGGGTAATATCCGTCACGATCGGACCGGTAATCTCTGGTGGGAAGGCATCAATAAAGCGTAGGGTTGTGACATACAAGGGATTAGCAAATACAGGCCCATTACCGGCACGATCAGTGATTGAAACAACCACCTCATATTCGGTGTTTGGTGTAAGACCAGTGACAGGGACATCATGGCAAACCTTGGCTTCGGTTAGCGTGATCGGCGTACCATCAATAAAGACCGATCCTGTGACCGGCTCATTGGCACAAAAGGCAATACTAAAGCGGTTGTAATCAATACCATAGGCATAGGGCAACAACAGGAAGATAGGATCCGTGGTATCGGGAATGCCAAGGGTTGTGAAGTCCACACTGGACGGTTGTGAACTCAAGTTATTTTCATCACTTGAAACAACGGTTGCCGTATACGTGGATGAAGGACTTAATCCGACAACCAATAATGAGTGGCTTCTGGTTAACGTACCTGAAGCGGTCTGGAAACCATTCGATAGCGACAACTCACTGGTCGCCGGTTTGTTGGTTTGCCATTCAATCACAGCAGAATCTTGCGTGATGTATTTGGCAACTGGTCCACTGATAATTAACGGCGGCTCAATAGGCTCTGGCAAGGTGGTAAAACTAACCACAGCGCTGGTTGTCGTCACGCCTTCAGCATTGATCGCATCAACTGCCAGATAGTAGGTTGTTGCACTGGTAAGTTGGCTCAGCGCCACCTGATGCGCAGTCTGTAATTCTGGAATGCTAACAATATAATTCAGCTGATCCGGCGCTAATCCATAGCGCAATTCACCATAAGCAGCGATATCAGTCGACCAAGAGACATTCGCTGATGAGGAAGTAATATCGGTTACTAGCGGTGTAATGGTGAAATTGGGTGCTGGTAATTGTGCAACGGTTCCTGAATTAAATTCGAATGGACCACAGCTACCCTCATTACCCACGCTATCCGCCAACAAGATTTGATACTCATAATCCGTTGCTTCGGTAAGCGGTTGAATAAATACGCTAGTACTAGTCAAGTCGTCGGATACCGGGATACTAGTCCACTGACCATCGCTATTCTGACTATCCTTAACTCGATATTGCAGCACTCCTGAGGCTAACTCATCCGATGACCAGCTTACTTGCGCAGCATTACCTAGTGCGAGTACTTGCGGATCAGCGACACACTGAGGTGCGATATTATCTGGACCATTCAGCGTAGTGATCGTGATCGATTGCGTATCAATGTAACCAATCACCGAGGCTGAATACATCACACAACGATAGGTGGTGTTGTAATCTAAACCAGTCAGAGTAATCAGCTGTTTAGTCTTAAACTCATTTTTGTAAACTTCGACAGAACGATTAGCCTCCTCACACACGAGTCGTGCATCAGCCGGCAAATTGGTAATCCAGCTGAGAGTCACTGATTCTCCCGTCAAACGCTCCACAACGGCATTGTTTAGAATTTCTAAGCGATCATCGGGTGCTTGTGCCGCTGTGTTGAATGCATACACCTCAGATGTCGTCGTATTACCTGCCAAATCGGCGGATTCCACACGGAAGTAGTGACGACTATCAGGCGTTAAATTTTCAATTCGAATTTGATGACGACTATTAAAACCACTGCCGGCGACCTGGTTAGTCATATTGGAATCGGATAAGCCCCAATACACCACTGATGAAGCCGACTCATCGGTTAGCCACTCGATAACAGCATAGTCATCAGCGACTTCAGTTGCTCCGGGACGACCGAGAATAAACGGTGCTGCGGTATCAGGCGCTGTTGCAGTTCGGAACTCTATTATGTCAGTTGACGGTGTGGCATTGCCTGCCTCATCAACTGAATATACTGACAACACATAGTTAGTATCTGCTGTGAGCCCAGTCAAATAGACACTGTGAGAGCGGTTGTAATCCTCAATACTTAACACGCGATACCGAGTGCCATCATTAAATGAGACCTGACTCGAGGCTGGCTCACTGGTTTGCCATCTGACGACAGCCGATGTATCACGAATATCCATCACTACGGGAGGCTGAGTGATCAGTGGTGAAGAGGAATCGCGTGCCGGTAAGGTTGTTACCGTGATTGGCTCGGCAGTCACCACACCGTTATTAGCCAAATCATCAATAGAAACGCTGATGTTATAGGCGGTATTCGTCAGTAACTGATCAAACACAATTTCGTGACAAAGCTCAGGATTAGTCAGTGTGGTTGCTGAATCATCGATTAATACCGATGCTGTTACGGGCTCATTGGCACAAAAACCAATGGTTAGTTGATCCGCACCAATTGAAATAGCACTTGGGACTCGGGTAAATTGAGCCGGTTTAGTATCAGGCGTACCGGAGGTATCAAAGGAGACATTGACCGAATCCATGGCATTACCTGAGGCATCATCTGCACCAATGGCAAGATTGTAGTTTGTCGCAGCCGACAAGCCGGTGATAGTAATTTCATGCGTTGTTGTCGTTTTAGGGGCGAGATATAGAGCACCGCCGACCACTTGTACAGAACCAGTCGCTGGCTCATCGGTAGTCCAACTGACAACCGCAGAGCGATCCGTGACATATTGCACAAATGGTCCGAGTAATAACTTCGGTTTAATCTGATCAGTGATGTCTAAGCTGACATTCAGTGTCTGACCTGTTGCAAGTGGAAAATCACTGACGGTTTTGTCGAGCAGTTGGCTGTTAGCTGGCGCTTGATAGGAGATATCATAATAACAATCAACCGCTTCTGCCTTACTACCTGAATCTATACAGGCCTGTGATGTAAAAAGCAGCAAACGGTAATTACCGTTTGCATCTGTAGTGGCACTACCATTTTGGTGAATCACCTGATAGGTAGACGTTCTTCCGGCTCCACCAACCTCAGGGCCTGTCCAATTTAATGCGGTTGCGACTGATACGCCTGCCACACCCTGGTTATTAAAGTCGGTCACCTGACCGGTTAATTCTACGAAATCAAATTGAATATCACGGCTAGTATCCGCGCTAACGGAGAAGTCTTCTGTCTCAATGAAACCGGAGTCTGGAGCACCTAAAAGTGTTACATCAGAGTCATTGAAAAAAGCACGTATAAAATAGGTTCCCGGGCTGACAGTCACCTCATAACGACCATCCTCACCAACAATGGTAGTACCGCCAATGAGCGATATTTGATTACCTGATAACTGGAATACCTGAACAGAGCTACCTGCGATTGGGTCGCCATTTTGGTCAATGATATACAATGCGCCGGATTGTTGCCCTAACCAAATTT
>CAZLIR010000153.1:2578-6084 GCA_964559635.1 uncultured Enterobacterales bacterium | reverse complement strand
CAGTATTACCGTTGATGTTAATACCACTTTGAATTTCATCATAATCATAGCGGTGACTGCCATAGCTGGCACTTAGATCCCAATAAATGCCCTCTTGCCAGTTATATGCCATCGCTAACTCAACACCAGAATGTTTCGTTTTGCCATCACTGACATTAAAAAAGTCGATATCACGGAATATGACATTATCTTTTTGCATCAAATAGGCTGCAAGTTCATAACGCAATGACTGCTGCGCACCTCTCAGACCAATCTCTACAGCATTTACCTGCTCAGACTCAAGATCAGCAATTATCTGATCGCGTTGGAGTCGGTATAATTCAGTGGCTTGTGGTGCACGATAAGCACGTGTCAACCGAGCGAACAACAGGCTATCAGCCGTGAGCTGAGTGGTTAGACCTAAATCTGCAGACCAATTGCTGAAATCGTTTACCGAACTCTCAGGCCGGCTATAGCGACAGCCCCCGAAACCACAAGTCTCACCCGACTCTGTTAGTCGTCCAGAGTTCATCTGATTGGTGTAATCATACTCCAGCCACTCCAAGCGAAGACCGGCATTGAGTGAGGTAGCCTGAGTTAGCTGATGCTCGAATGAGCTGAATGCACTAATGAAGGTTGAATCGACCTGATAATCATATTGTTTCCCAGCAGGAATGGTGGCTTGCAGAAAAGGCGAACCCGGTGTGGGATTCTCCTGTGTCTGCTTTAGATAGAACTGCGCAGTTTCGAAGTCAATACCACTTCTCAGTGTCGAACTGTCTGTTATCTTGTAAGTGTAATTTGTGAGTATGCCGAGACTATCCTGCCCATTTTCCTCAACCGGATCGCCGGGTAAAAAGTGCATCATAAATGTCATGTCTGAAAAGCGCACATATGGCGTTAACGTCAACTCAGAATTGGCGTCTAATGTTGTTTCTATTCGGGACCATAGCCGCATAGACATGACGTCACGAAACCCCTCAGTGTCGTTGTTTATAACTGTCAAAGCCGGATCAAGGTAGGCGTCTTCACCAACAATATAACCCGCTGTCTCCTGGTTTAAATTAGTCAAACTTAGCCCAGTCGTTATCTGCCAGTCGCTGCCTTGATACTGATGTCTCAGTGCCACCTTCTGCTGATCATAGGATGACGCCTCACGCCAACCACCATAGGTTGTACCGTTGACAGAAATATTGAACCCATGATCGCCAGTAACATGGCCTGTGTTGAGTTGTGTACGATAAAGACCATCGTCACCGACCTCAAATGACACCTTTCCACCCTGCTCGGGCGATGGTGTCATGATATTTACCACACCGTGTATTGCATTTGAGCCATAAAAAACCGTACCGGGACCACGAATGACCTCAATTTGTGATGCTAATTCGGTATTTGCCTCGAATAACTCATTAATATTACAAAGCCCCATAGGACGTAGCGGAATATTATCTTCCATAATCAGCACAGCACCACAGGCACCCGCACCGGTAAAAACTTGCGAGCGGATCGACGGCAAATATTCCTGGCCATCACCACGATGAAAATTGACTCCGGGGATCCGGTTGAGCGCTTCCTGTATGTGTCTGTGATTGATTAATCTCAGCGTCTCTTCGTTGATAACGCTAACGGATAGGGCTAAATCCTCAGCAGCATGCTCAGATCGCTTTGCAACAGTAACGATAATATTGTCATCTGGTTCTGATGCTGTGTTCTCATCTGATTCATCGGCACTGGACAGTGGTGACAACAGAAGTAAGTATGAAAGACATAGAGATTTAAAGGGATTTGAGTAGTTCACTGAAATGTATTTTTGTGTTTTAACCGTTGCTTTTAACGCAAATTCGACTGGTTTGGATCAAGGGTAATTCAGAAAATAAGTATCAGACGAATTCCTGTTGCAGCGTCTTCTGAATCTACAAATTAAAAAAGGTCCCAGAGGACCTTTTGAAATAATGGCGGAGAGAGAGGGATTCGAACCCTCGATAGGGCTACAAACCCTATACTCCCTTAGCAGGGGAGCGCCTTCAGCCGCTCGGCCATCTCTCCACGAGCGCTGAAATATACCTGATTCAGTGCAAAATGCAATAGCTTGTTTGGATTAATTCTGTGCGTGAATATGAATACTAATAAGCGCGGGTTTATTTGTTACCGTTTGGCTCATTACCCTCTTTCTCACCCTGTATTCGGAGGTAAATTTCCTCACGATGCACAGAAACTTCTTTCGGAGCATTAACTCCGATTCTGACTTGATTACCTTTAACGCCCAAGACAGTGACAGTGACATCGTCTCCGATCATCAATGTTTCACCAACTCTTCGTGTCAAAATTAGCATGTGGTCCGCTCCTTGTATGAGAGACTTCCGGTCACTCACTTATAATTATTCGCTTTGAATTAATAGTTATATTATTCAAAGTGTCGCTAGTTTAAGATTTGCGACATTATTGTCTTATTCTATGCCGATGTTACAAAAAAATGAACATCTAAGTGGAAATTTTACCCACTTTATTCGGATAAATTAATTCACAAGAGCATTTAGAGAGTCTATCAGCCAGATTTTTGTATCGTTCAGAGCACCATCAAGTGCAGCAATATCATCACCACCGGCTTGCGCCATGTCAGGACGACCACCGCCTTTGCCACCCACCTGAGTAGCCAAATGATTCACCACTGTACTCGCATTCAATTCACTGGTTAAATTCTTGGTCACGCCTGCGATAAGGCTTATCTTCTCTCCGCGAACTGTCGCCATTAAAACGATACCTGATTGTATCTTATCTTTGAGCTTATCCACCGTCTCACGAAGCGCCTTTGGCTCAATATCATCAATGCGAGTAACCAATAATTTATACTCGCCGATGGTTTGAATATCATCCTCAAGACTTGAACCAGAGCCGCTAGCAATACGCGCGTTGAGCTTGTCAATTTCCCTTTCTAATTGCCTAGCCTTGGTCTGCAACTGCTGTATCTTGTCGACTGCATGGGCACTATCGGTTTTTAAGAGTGAGGAAATTTCCTGCAATGTGTGCTGTTGTGACAAGGTATATTCCACAGCACCAGCACCACTTACGGCTTCAATTCGTCGAATGCCCGCAGCGATCCCAGTTTCGGAAGTGATGCGGAATAATCCGATGTCACCGGTACTGCTCACATGGGTGCCGCCACACAACTCTTTGGAAAAATCACCCATCGTTAAAACCCGAACAAGGTCACCATATTTTTCACCAAATAGAGCCATCGCTCCTGCTTTTTGTGCTTCATCGGGTGACATTAATTCTGTATCCACCGGACTATTGGCACGAATTTCATCGTTCACCAAACGCTCGATGGCTGTTAATTCATCGGCTGTCACAGGATCCGTATGTGAGAAATCAAAGCGCAGATAATTTTCATTAACTAGTGAGCCCTTCTGAGCAACATGATTACCGAGCACTTTTTGCAGTGCGGCATGCATTAGGTGTGTTGCTGAGTGATTTGCTTTGATCGCCTGACGCCTTTTCGCATCTATAGCACAGGACACAGAATCCCC
>CAZLIR010000153.1:0-2478 GCA_964559635.1 uncultured Enterobacterales bacterium | reverse complement strand
TTGCTTTGATCGCCTGACGCCTTTTCGCATCTATAGCACAGGACACAGAATCCCCAACAGCGAGATTTCCCTCGGTGACACGACCGAAGTGAACGAACATATCCTGTTGTTTTTGCGTATCCAGGACCGTGAATGACATGGAGTCTGTCGAGATAACACCAGTATCACCCACCTGACCGCCTGACTCAGCATAAAATGGGGTTTTATCTAGTACGATCGCCGCTTCGTCACCAGCACTGACTTCACTGACAGTATCATTGTTTTTAGCAAGATAAAGGATAGTGGCTTCGTTTGCTGTCTGTTGATAGCCCTCGAAAGCCGTCTGCGATTCATAATCGAGCCCATCATTGTCGATAGCACCAAATTTACTGGCTGAACGCGCCTTGTCTTTCTGAACCTGCATGCAGGCATCAAAGCCATCCAAGTCCATGACCAAATCACGCTCACGCGCAATATCGGCGGTTAAATCGGTTGGGAAACCATAGGTATCATACAGTTTGAAGATTAATTCACCTGGAATGGTATTATCTGACATGTCTGCTGTTTCGGCTTCGAAGATGCGCATGCCATTTTCCAGCGTACGCAAGAATTGCTCTTCTTCGCGCAGTAGTAACTTTTCGATATGCACTTGCTGCTCAGCAAGGACGGGCGAAGCCTCACCCATTAACTCCACCAGTGGTTGAACCATCTTATAGAAAAAGTTCTGCTCAATACCTAGCTTATGACCATGACGAATGGCACGACGAATAATCCGACGAAGCACATATCCCCTGCCCTCATTGGCAGGAATAACACCGTCAGCTATTAAGAAAGCGCATGAACGAATATGGTCGGCGATCACATTTAACGACGCCGGAGAACTGATATCTTGCAAGTTATTATCGGCTTTCAATGCGTCGATGAGCTTTTGAAACAAATCTATCTCGTAATTACTGTGCACATCTTGCATGATAGCCGCTGTTCGCTCGAGTCCCATTCCGGTATCAATCGAAGGATTGGGTAATGGGGTCATTTCGCCATCCGCAGAGCGGTTAAACTGCATGAAAACCAGATTCCAGATTTCAATGTATCGGTCACCGTCTTCATCAGGTGAGCCTGGAGGACCACCAGCAACTTCAGGACCATGGTCAAAGAAGATCTCCGAACAAGGGCCACAGGGACCGGTATCACCCATAGACCAAAAATTATCTTTCTCACCCATACGGCTGAAGCGTGTCTGATCAATGCCTATTTTGTTAAACCAGATATCTGCTGCTTCATCATCATCTTCATAAACCGTGACCCAGAGGCGCTCAGTGGGCAGTTGTAACTCTTCAGTCAAGAATTCCCATGCCAGACGGATAGCGTCCTCTTTGAAATAATCGCCAAAACTAAAGTTTCCGAGCATTTCAAAGAAGGTGTGATGTCTTGCCGTGTAGCCAACATTATCAAGATCGTTATGCTTGCCCCCTGCTCTGACACATCGCTGTGATGTCGTCGCTCGGACATATGAACGTGGCTCTGTACCTAAGAATGTATCTTTAAACTGCACCATGCCGGCATTAGTAAATAGCAGGGTCGGATCGTTACCTGGTACAAGCGGACTAGAGGCCACTTTTTGATGGTCATTACGAGCAAAGAAATCCAAAAATCGTGAGCGGATTTCATTGGTAGTCATGTAGGGGATCTGGTTCGTCATTAGCAACTACACATATCTTATTTAAATTATGATTAATGACTCTCTTCGAAACTTAACTGTGCTCAAGTTCTCATGAGTCATCGACAATGGCGAATTATAAATAAGTTCGATACCGAACTAAACCTCTAGCAGTGATAATTGCGGCAAATTCAGTGTCTTATACCAAGCACATGGGCTTATTATCGGTTGATATGCTCTAATGGGATTTCGGTTTTATATCTGACTTGCTTTAACGACAGGCTGCTGCGCACATGCCCGATGGCATCGACATCGGTTAATTTATCCAGAAATTTTTGGCAGCCATCTAAATCTGGCAATACCACGCGGACAAGATAATCAATATCACCGGTCATCAAGTAACATTCCATCACCTCTGGCCAGGCTATAATTTCTTGCTCGAAGGCATCGAGTGATTTTTTACGTTGACGAGAAAGCGTGATCTGCACAAACATGGTTACTGACAGACCTAACTTTTTGTTATCCAATAGGGTTACCTGCTGTCGAATGTATCCCTTCTCCTCCAGCAAACGCACGCGACGAGCACAGGGTGACGGGGACAATGATACCTTGTCAGCTAAATCAGCATTTGAAATGGCGGCATCGTTTTGCAGTATTTTTAAAATCTGAATATCAACATTATCCAACTCAGAGACATCCATCGTCTTAACCCTATTAATCAATATTTATTCATATTTTAGCATATTTATTTAATATAAGGCTATATATTAATATTTTATATCATTTTAATGATATTTTAAGCTTCTTTTTAGCAGGAAAAATCGCCTAATATATGCTAGTAT